>NZ_JBHUDG010000005.1:0-240704 GCF_042678145.1 Pseudopedobacter beijingensis
CAGGTATGAGACCTCTGCTCAAAACTGGATGTCAATGCATTGGATGGCTTTTTGTGCCTTGTTCCTCAGAAAAATTAAGAAAATCAATAAAGTTTAAACAAGTTCTTCTTTAAATATGACAATATAAAATATTTTTGCCCGTATTTAGTTAGAATTTAAAAAATCATCGATTTGAAAGTTTTTAAAAAATCATCTATCTCTTATATTCTTCTGGTCTTCACAGGGTTGTTGCTTGCTGCCTGTGCTTCTAAAAAAAAATCAGATAAGAAAGTATCTTTCATGAAGAATCTAACTGCGCATTACAATATTTATTATAATGCGTCTGTTTTGTTACAAAGTGCCGAAGACGAAGTTAGGGATGCATATAAAGATGATTTTAACCGGAGATTAGAAATTTTTATTGTTCCCAATCAGAATAATGCTGATGCTGGTAGCGACAAATTAAATGAGGTAATTGCTAAAGCGAACAGAATTGCGCTTGAAAAATATGAGAGCAATTGGGTGGACGATGCCTTTTTATTACTCGCCAAGGCAGAATACTACAAAACCAATTTCTTTAATGCTGCCGAATATTTTAGTTATGTTTCCCAGAACTTCCCTAAAGATCAGGCAAACACGGTTGACGCACTGGTTTGGCATGCCCGCTCTTTATTTGCTTTGGATAAGAACAAAGAGGCTGACTCTGTACTGCAACGGGCATATCAGATGAACGTTAAGCGCCACCGGTCTGAGCTTAATGCTGCTTTGGCTAACTCATATCTGTTGCAAAATAAACTTCCTGAGGCCGAAACTCATCTGAGAAAGGCTATTTCTTTCAGTAAAAACAGATATTCAAAAATAAGATGGTCTTACATTCTGGCACAGATACAGGAGGCCAAAGGCGATATTGAAAGTGCTTACAGCAGTTACGGCAAAGTTGTAAAGAGCAATGCTTCTTTTGAAATGTCTTTTAATGCCAATCTTTCGCAAATAAGGCTTAAAGAGTCTGCCAATGGCGCCCAGTTTGATAAAATTGCCACTTTGCATAAAATGCTAAAAGAAGATAAGAACAAGGAATTTAAAGACCAGATTTTTTATCAGATTGGCGCAGCTTATGAAGACAAGGGTAAACTGGATGAGGCTATTTCTTTTTATCAGGTAGCAGCACATACCGAACCGGGAAGTCAGCAACAAAAAGCGCTTTCTTACCTGCGTTTGGCCGAAATTAACTTTGATACGTTACGCAATTATAGTCAGGCACAGTTATATTACGACAGTACGCTACAAACTTTACCTAAAGAGTATCCTTCGTATAAAAACGTATCGTTAATGGCTCAAAACCTTCAGTACCTGGCCGACAGACTTACTATTATTACCCATGAGCGTGAGCTGTTGACACTGGCCGATATGAGTGAGGCTGACAGGGAGGATTTTGTAAAACAAAAAATAAAAGAGGAAACTATTGTGGCCTCTACCAATGACAACACCAGTAATATCCCTGGTTTTAACCCTACAAGCAATTCGCTGCAAACAAAGTCTTCGGGTACTTTCTACTTTGATAATACGACAGCCATATCGCAGGGTATAAACGAGTTTAAGAAAAAATGGGGCGACAGGAAACTGGCAGATAACTGGCGAATAAGTGCCGGGGTATCTAATGCTTCTGTAGACCACAACATTGCCGGGGCTACCGTTCCGTTAAATTTACCGCAGAATAATACGGCTAATATTGATTCTTTAAGGGCTAATTTTCTGAAACAGGTACCTACTACTCAGGCTCAAAAAGATATCTCACTTAATAAAATTAAAAATGCCCGTTATGAAATTGCCATGTTTTATAAAGAGCAATTAAATGATAATGAGGCTGCCACACAGGAGCTGGAGCAGGCTTTGAGTGACTATAAATTACCGGATCCAAAGGTTGCAGAGATTTATTATCAACTATACAGGTTATACTCCGAAATAAATACTAATAAATCTGATTTTTACAGACAACAGTTAATCAAGCATTTCCCTGAAAGTGTTTATGCTAAAACGCTCATAAATCCGGATTTTGGTAAGGAAAAAGAAGCTGAGGAAAGACGATTATCCAATCAGTACGAATCTATCTATAATTTAGTTCAGGGGAAACAATACAAAGATGCTATTTCTCAGATCTCTGGAATGGAGAGCCGTTTACAAAGTTTCCCCCAGCAGGCTTCGCGCTTTGCTTACCTGAAAGCACTGGCGATTGGTTATACGGAAAAACCGGGGGTATTTGTCAATGAGCTTCAGAATATCCAAAAAAGATATCCTGATGATACGTTAATAAACGGTCAAATCAAGAAACAATTGGCTTTTATAGAGAATAATAAAAACGCATTTTACAATAGAAGTACCGCGTTAATCAGCTACGACCCGAACGAGATCATTCCGCCACTGGTAAAGAATAAGGTAAATGACAAACCTGTTGTTGTGCCTGATGTACCTAAAGAAAAACAGACACCAGCGCCAAAAGCTCTTCCGGCAGCTAAAGAAACTCAGCTAGCCGGGAAAGAAACACCAAAAACAGCAGAAACTCCGCTAAAGACTTTGGAACAGGCTACAGAGAATATACCTGCTGTAGAAGAGGTTAAAGCTGTGAAGGAACCAGAGAAACCGAAGTTGATTAATTTTAGCAACAATATCAGAATCAGGCATGCAATAGTCATAGATGTCAAAAATGTAACAATTAATGTAGCCAAACCTTTTGCTGCTTTAACAAAACATTTTTATAGTAACTTTGCACCAGGCTCTGTAAATCTGACGATAAGAACGATTGATAGCTCAGATAAATTGATTATTGTAAAAGGTCCTTTTTTAAACAAAGATCAGGCAGAAAAGGCTCTTGCTGAAATTTCGCCTTCTTTGGCAGAAATTTTGGGACTTAAAAAAGGGGAATACGAGACTTTTGTAATCTCTGACCCAAACTTGCTTTTAATCAACAATACAGAAAGCTTGAATCAGTATTTAAATTTTATAAAATAAGATGCGCAAAAACACGGTCCTCTCCAAAGAAGACATAAAAAGGTACAGTAAGTATTTCTGGATATTTATTATCAGTTGTGTGCTGTTTGTAACTTTAATAATAGTAGCTACCGGTTTCGGAATTTTTGGAGAGTTACCTTCATTCAGGGATTTGGAAAACCCTAAAAGTAATCTGGCCTCGGTAATTTTCTCTGAGGATAAAACCGAACTGGGAACCTATTACATCCAAAACAGGTCTAATGTACGGTTCAAAGATATTTCGCCTAATGTAATTAATGCGCTGATGGCTACAGAAGACGTTAGGTTTTTAGATCACTCGGGGATAGATTTTAAAAGAACTTTTACTATATTTTTTTATAACCTTATTGGGAAGAAACAAGGTGCCAGTACGATTACCCAACAATTGGCTCTTAATCTTTTTTCGGATGAGGGCAGGGAGAAATCTACTTTAAAAAGAATTCCCCAGAAACTTAAGGAGCTTATTGTTGCCGTAAAATTAGAACGCAACTATACTAAAGAAGAGATTATAACCATGTACCTGAATACGGTAGATTTTGGTAATAATTCTTTTGGCATACGCTCTGCAGCAAGAACATATTTCAGTACCACTCCTGCAAAATTAGATCCGGCAGAATCTGCGGTATTGGTAGGTATTTTAAAGGGTACAAGTATGTACTCGCCTACGCGTAACCCTGAACGTTCTTTGGGTAGAAGAAATCTTATCCTTCAAAAAATGGCTTCGGAGGATTTTATTAGTGACGAGACGGCACAAAGTCTAAAACAGACTCCTTTAAACCTCAAGTTTAATCCGTCCAGTCACAGCGAAGGTTTAGCTACCTATTTTAGGGCGGTTCTAAAAAAAGACATTCAACAAACCTTCAAAGAGCTGTCTATTACTAAAGCAGATGGCAGCAATTATGACCTGGACAGAGATGGTTTACGGATTTACACCACCATAAATTCTAAAATGCAGCGCTATGCAGAAGAAGCGCAACAGGAATACATGAGAACGCTGCAAAATCAATTTAACCAGCACTGGAAAGGCAGAGACCCTTTTAAAGGAAATGAAAACCTGATTAAACAGGGAATAAGAAGATCTGACAGGTATAAGGCACTTAAAGAGGAAGGACTATCTGACGAAGAAATCCAGAAAAACTTTGAGACACCTACCAAAATGGAAATATTTAGCTGGAGAGGTAATATTGACACCTTGATGAAACCTATAGATTCCATTAAGTATTATAAAATGATTTTGAGAAACTCTTTGATGAGTATGGACCCTAAAACAGGTGAGGTTAAAGCCTGGGTTGGCGGCATAGACTTTGAGCATTTTAAATACGACCAGGTAAAAATGGGAACCAGACAAGTGGGTTCTACAGCTAAACCTTTTACGTACGCTGTAGGTATTGATAATGGCTATTCTCCATGTTACCAAGTCAACAACGTCCCTTATACGGTTACAGGTTATGGCGAACCCTGGACACCAAGAGGACATGTTGCCAAAGAAGGTTATTTAACACTTAGACAGGCTCTGGCACTTTCTCAGAACTACATTACGGCATGGGTTATGCAACAGGTTGGCCCAACCGCAGTGGCCGCATTGGCTAAAAGAATGGGAATTACCAGCAATGTACCTCCATACCCTTCTATTGCACTGGGATCTTTTGAAGCTTCTGTTTACGATATGACAGGTGCTTACAGCGCTTTTGTGAATCATGGTATATGGACAGAACCTACTTACTTACTACGCGTAGAAGATAAAAATGGCAATGTCTTGTTTGAACGTAAACCCAAAGTGGTGGTGGCATTAAATCCACAGACTGCCTACGTAATGACTTATATGCTAAAAGGGGTGGTTGAACAGGGTACCGGAGCCAGATTACGTTATCGCTATGGGGTTACCAACCCGGTGGGTGGAAAAACAGGTACTACCAATGATAATTCTGATGGTTGGTTTATGGCTATCACTCCTCAATTGGTTACAGGTATATGGACAGGTTGTGAAGACAGGGCTATACATTTTAGAAGCACAGGCTTAGGAGAAGGTGCCAATACCGCATTACCTATATTTGCCGGCTTTATCAAAAAGGTGTATGCAGATAGTTCTCTGGGTATTACAAAGGGTGATTTTGAACAACCTCCGGGCGGGGTAACCATTACCCTTGATTGTAATCAATACCGTCAAAGTTCTGAGGGCAGAGAAGGAGGATCGTCTTCTTCCGAAAATCTGGATGACAGACTGGGTTTCTAGCATTTATTATTTTTGACTCAGTCCTTTTGTTCAGGCATCTTAAAATAAGGCAGATTGTTTTTTAACAAGTAGCCAGTTGGTTTATTTTGATTGCGATACCATAGAAATTGTTTTCTAAAAAACACAAAAGACAGTTCTGAAAGGTTGACCTAAAAAAATAAAAATTATGGAGTGGACAAATGAGCTTACAAAAAGGCTGGGCATTATGTTTCCTATAGTCCAGGCCCCCATGTTTGGAGTAACCACGCCAGAAATGGTAACTGCTGCATCAAGCGTAAACTGCCTGGGATCTTTATCTCTGGGAGATCTTGATGCAGAGCAATGTATTACAACCATCCGCAACACAAGAAAGCTTAGCAACAAACCTTTTGCGGTTAATATCTTTACCCATAGCATCCCTCCTATTACAGATACACTCAGAAAGAAATATCAAAAAACTAAAGTCTTTTTAGAACGAATATCCCTTCAGCATGATTTGGATGTGATTTTTCCTGACATTGATGAACTGAACATCAGTAGTTACCACCAACAGATAGACGCTATTATCTCTGAGGGATGTAAAATACTAAGTTTCACCTTTGGTAATCTGGACTCGGAAAGTATACAGCGATTAAAAAAACATGAAGTATTGTTAATAGGTACCTGTACTTCTGTAAAAGAGGCTATTATTCTGGAAAAATCCGGTATTGATATTATTTGCGTACAAGGAATTGAGGCAGGTGGACATCGTGGCACTTTTGCCTCTACAAAAATTCCACAAATAGGAGGCCTTTCCCTTTTAGCACAAGTAAGTGACGCTGTAAACACTCCATTGATATACGCTGGCGGCATTTACAATGCTAAAACATTACTGGCTACAAAAACATTGGGAGCTGACGGTTTTCAGGTTGGAAGTTTGCTGATAGCTTCTAAAGAAAGTGCTTTAAAGGCTTTTGAAAAGGACCGCTTAAAGCAAATTGACGAAGAAGACATTGTACTCACCAAAAGTTTTTCCGGTCGTTTTGCCCAGGGAATTAAAAACTTGTTTATTGAAACGCTTGATTCTACAGAATACATACTTCCCTATCCTTACCAGAATAAACTTACAGGGGTTTTAAGAAAGGCTGCCAAAATGCAGGAAAACCCAAACTTTGCCAGTATATGGACAGGACAATCTATCCACAAATTCAGCGAGGATTCTACGGGCAACATCTTAACGGAACTGATAACAGCAACAGAAACTTTCTGACAACGCCTAAACTTACAGGGTATTATTCTATTGTAATTAGTAGATACGGCGCAATCTGCTTATTTTTGTATTATATTTAGTGCTATCACAGGATTCATGTTTGACTATAAAGCTGCTCTAAAAAATATACCACACAAACCCGGAATTTATCAGTATTATGATGAAACTGGTGAGATTATCTACATTGGAAAGGCCAAAGACTTAAAAAACAGGGTAAGTTCTTATTTTATAAAAGACAATTATAAAATTAACGCTAAAACCAAAGTACTGGTTAGTAAAATAAGAAATGTTACGTTTACGATTGTAGATTCTGAGGTTGATGCCTGGTTATTAGAGAATAGTCTGATCAAAAAGCACAAACCCCGGTATAACGTCTTGCTAAAAGACGATAAAACCTATCCATGGATTGTGATTAAAAACGAACGTTTTCCTCGTATACACTCTACAAGAAGATTGGTTAAAGATGGTTCCAAATATCTAGGTCCTTATCCATCGGTGGCGATGATGCATTCTATTCTCGATTTAATCAAAGATAGTTATCAGTTAAGAACCTGCAATCTGGCCCTGACACAAGCTAATATAGCTGCCGGAAAATTCAGAGCTTGCCTGGAATATCAAATAGGGAACTGCAAGGCTCCATGCGAAGGCTTACAAACAGAAAATGATTACCTCGACTCTATTAACGAAATTAAGGATATACTTAATGGAAAAACGGGACAAGTTGTTAAACAGCTGAAAACAAAAATTAATGAGGCGGCAGAAGAACTTAATTTTGAACTGGCCCATCAACTTCAGAAGAAGTATGAGCTTCTTGAAAATTACCAAAGTAAATCTACCATTGTTAATTCATCCATTACGGAAGTAGACGTTTTCAGTATAGCCTCTGAGGAAAAAATTGCTTTTGTAAACTACCTAAAAGTAATGCATGGCACCATTATACAAACGCAGACTATTGAAATTAAAAAGCGTTTGGACGAGTCTGATGATGAATTGTTAATGCTTGCCATATCTGAATTCAGAAGTAGGTATAACAGTACTTCTAAAGAGATTATTGTTCCTTTTGATTTGGGAATAAAAGACGACAAGCTTAAATTCACGGTACCTAAATCAGGAGAAAAGAAAAACTTACTTGATTTATCGCTGAAAAATGTACTATTCTTTAAAAAGGATAAGATAGACCAGTACGAGAAACTGAATCCGGAAATAAGAACCGAACGACTTTTAACCAAAATGCAGAAAGATTTGCATTTGTCTGAATTGCCACGACATATTGAATGTTTTGACAACTCCAATTTTCATGGGAAATATCCGGTTTCGGCCATTGTTGTATTTAAGGATGCTAAACCTTCTAAAAAAGATTATCGGCATTTTAATGTAAAAACAGTAGAAGGACCCAATGACTTTGCCACCATGGAAGAGGCTGTTTTTAGACGCTATAAAAGACTTTTAGAGGAAGAGCAACCTTTGCCTCAATTGATAATTATTGACGGAGGAAAGGGCCAATTATCCTCTGCTGTAAAAAGCTTAAAGAAGCTGGGTATATACGAGAAGCTTGCCGTTATTGGTATTGCCAAGAAATTGGAAGAATTGTATTACCCCGGTGATCAATACCCACTACACCTAGATAAGAAATCTGAAACCTTAAAGGTTATACAACACCTGAGAGATGAGGCCCATCGTTTCGGCATTACTTTTCACCGTAAGAAAAGAGATCAGGGTACCTTACGCACTGAACTGGAAATGATAGATGGTATTGGCAAAACTACAGCCGAAAAACTGTTAAAACACTTTAAATCTGTCAAAAAAATAAAGCAAGCGTTAGAGCATGAACTTCTGGAGGTTGTTAACCTGAAACAGGCCAATGCCATAATAGATTTTTTTAAAAGCGAAACAGGCCCGGATAATTAAACCCGAGCCTGTTTTATACTATTTCTGTGCTATCTATTAATACTCCCAAAGATCCTGATCGTACTGCATTAAACTATTTTTGATTCTTTCTGCCTCCATCAGTTTATCTATTCCGGTAGTAAGATCTCTTCTGTCTTTAATTCTAAGATCTTCCGGTGTAGATTCTTTAGTAATTACACTGGTAAAAAAGCGCAATTGCATAATGTCATCAAAACTATAATTTATCTTATCATTTGGATGTGCTACAATATACTTGCACAATCTATCTCTTACAGAAGGATAGTTAACCCATACGATTGGCTGCATATTAGACAATAGGTCGCCCAGATTACCACCTCCAGGTCCTGACTGTCCCGGCAATGTTGGTCCGGTATTGAGGTTAATAGTATTAGGAACGATTACGCCTAAACCAACAACAAAAGGTTTAAACTCTGATCTGTTTTTATCAAAATACCAATCTTCTACAATACGTAAACCAAACCTAACATTCTTTTCATAATCACTAAACTCTTCATCACTAAGAATACCCAGGGTATTTAATGCTCCGTCTATACTGGCACTGTCTATCTCCAATTCAAAACTATCATTATTATAGCCATCCATTTTACCAGAACGTACCTCGTCCAGAATAATTCTGATAATATTCTTTTTAGGATTTGCAGCTACCAAGTATTTATTTGAGTTTTCAGCAAAGAATACATCTCTCCAGATACGCTTGCTATAGGTCACATCATCGGCTTTTACTTTAGGTAAAGCCGGCGCACAATTTATGCTATCCTTGGAAATGTTTTTATCAAACTTAACCGAGTCTGCAAAATCATGTACAGACTTTATCACTGCCTTTTTCTTTTTAACACTTTGCGCATTAACCTGTGCTATCGCTAAAAGTGCTACTAAAACAGAAAATATTCCTTTCTTTATCATCGTTTTACCTTCCTATTTGAATGCTCACAGGTGTTTCCAGTTTTACCGTTCTTCCTGTCTCGCCTATGGCCGAAATATCTAAGAAATAAATAATATCTCCGGGAGCAAGACTGCTTACAACCTGTTTAACCTGTCCAGCAAAATTTTCTTCGTTAGACTGCAAAATAACCGCATCTTGTCTCGGTTTTTGCACATATACGGTATATCTGCTGATCTTATATTTAAAATCGAAATCAAAGTTCTTTAACTCTGCTTCTAACTTACCTATACTTTTAGCTGTTGAAGCACTCACTGATCCTGATGCTTTTCCTCCGAAAGTAGCAATAGGTGGCGGCACGTCTTTAATTCTAAACTTTGTAGTTCCTAATACCTGAGGTTTTCCCGGTGCAAGTTCTGCCGAAACAGTAACCACCGCTTCTGTACCTCCGGTAACTTTTGCTACGTATTTGCCATTTGAACCTGAGAGTGTTCCTCCGGTCATGCTAACTTTTAGCTTTTCTTTAGGAATACCAGGTGCTGATACTGAAACCGGATTATCAGGACCAATATAAAACACGTTCATTTTATCTGGTGATACAACTGCCGATGGTCTGGCTACTGTATAGCTTTGCTCTGGTGTCTCATAAGTTTTAATAGTTCCATCTGTCTGCTGTACTCTAATGGTACCTTTCCATTTAAACTCGCCCTCACTGTTGGTATTAATTGTATAAACCCCTCTTCCGTCACGTGTAGATAATTTACTGCCGTTTACAGTAATATCAGGATTTTGTTTAGAGTCGTACGCTGTCAGGAATACTTCGGCGGTATATGGTTGTCCCTGAATTACGTAAGACGATGGAGCTACAGCTACTGCTGCAAATGCATCCAGCGTCACCAATGCTTCATCCATTTTAGAAAGGAACTTTCTTACTACTACGTTTTCTGCATTTTTAACATCGGTTTGTACCTTTGATAAAATGGTAATAGTGGCTGTTAAAGGTGTTCCGTCTCCAAAGTTACTCTCTTCCCAATTTTTCTTTGTACCATCAGTCGCCGGTTTTTTAGGATCTACTGCTTCCAATGAAAAAGCCACTGACTCTCTGTCTTTAGGATCAACTAATGCCAATAATTTCTCTCTGGTGTCATTGATTTTCTTCTTCAGTTCAGCTCCTTTTTTCTGGTTGATCATGATACGTGGAGAGACATCCAAATCGTCTCTTTTTTTCAACTCTCCGGTTTCGGGATCTCTACCACCACCTTCTGTTTCCAGCGTTTTCTTCAGCTTTTCTACATAGTCAAATAAATCACCTGTAATTGCTTTAGCCTGATTTACTTTATCTAAAATAGGTTTTGCTCTTTCCGGATTTTCTTTAAGCTTGGTTTGTTCAAAAGCATTTACTGCCTGATCCAAACTCTGACTTACATACTCCGTAGAGGTTACCAAACTATTATTTAAGGTAGAAAAAGCATTCAATATGGTATCAGATACGTTTAATGCTAACATAGCCATTAGCACCAGGTACATGATACCTATCATCTTCTGCCTTGGCGTTTCCTTGCCACCTGCCATTTTTTAACGTTTAAAAGTTCAACAAATAAAATTAAAAAACTAAGCTCGTGGTTGGTTCATTGCCGAAAGCATATTACCATATACCGCATTCAAGCTTGACAAATTTTTAGAAAGCTTGCCCACTTCCTCTTTAAACTGCTTGGAATCTTCTAAAGATTCGTTAAAGTTTTCCATGGTTTGAGACAGATTCTGGTAAAACTTACCCATAGTTTTCAGATGCTCACTGGAGTCTTTTAGTTCCAATTCATATACTGCATTTAATGCTGATATGTTTTTCCCTAAGTTGCTTATTTGTTCGTGATACGCTTTAGATGCTGTAGAAGCCTGTGCAACTTCTATTACTCCTGCACTTGCTTTTTCGAAAGCCTGTCCCAAGTTTTCTGCTTTATCGGCTGCTGCAGAAATTTTATTAGCAAATTCTGCCGTTGCAACAGAAGCATCTGCCGCACTGGATATAGAAGCAATCTTATTACTAAAATTATCTAGGCCCTGACGAACCTTCGCTATAAACTCATCGCTCACCTGTAAATCTGGCAAACCGCCGCCGCCGCTAACATTACCTTTTATTTCAAGCTCATTTAGCTTAACAGCTTTATTCATGTCTGGCAATTCTCCTTTATAATCTTCGGCCAGTTGAGGATATACTTTTTCCCACTCTGGCTCAGGGTGAGGTGGTTTGAAGCCCATAATAAAGAACAACAAAGCCTCTACCAATAACCCTACGGATATTACTATACCGCCACCAGGCCAGTGCATAATCTTAAATAATGCTCCGATGATTACCACGGTTGCTCCCCATGATACAATAGCATCCAGGGTAATTTTAAATTTTTTCTTTCCAGCCATAATGATGTTGCGTCAAAGAATTTAGATTGTTATTTGTTTTAGTTGTTAAGGTTTCATTCTACTAGGCTTATCCCTAATGTCTCGTCCAACAAAAGGTGTTACACACCTAAAGCCTATTGATGAGCGAGTTGAGTCCGGATATTCATAAGACCTTGCTGAGTTTTGCAGAAAATATCCAATATCTTTCCATGAACCTCCTTTTACGACTCTTCTTTTTTCGTAGTCTGGGTCGCCATCCTGAACGGCTCTGTCAAAAGAAGGATTCAATGTATTTACATAAGCTACTGCTGTTGGGTTGTAAATGGAACTTGTCCACTCGGCAACATTTCCAGCCATATTATACAAACCATAATCATTAGGAAAATATGATTTTGCATAAACAGTAAATGCTCCTCCATCATCAATATAGTTTCCTCTCCCGGGTTTAAAGTTTGCCAGCAAACACCCTTTAGCATTTCTGATATATGGTCCTCCCCAAGGATAAGTTGTACCTGTTCTTCCTCCACGGGCAGCGTACTCAAATTGTGCCTCGGTAGGTAAATCATAATCTAATCTGGCCGGTAATTTTCTCGCTGTTTTATAGGCTTCATTTAGGCGTGATCTCCAAACAGTAAATGCTTTGGCCTGTTTCCAGCTAACTCCCACTACCGGATAATTGGCAAATGATGGGTGAGAGAAATAACCTTTGGTCATTGGATCATTTTGGGAATAGGTAAAATCTGATATCCATACAAGAGTATCCGGATATACATAAACTTCCTCTTTTACTATAAACTGATCTCTGGTTACAGAAAGTCCATTTTTATTCATATTTGGATTTCTTGCACCCCGGTTATCTGCAGCTTTCCTATAATCTATCCACTCATAGTCGTATCTCAACTGCTCTACATTCAATTCTTTTTTCCCGAAGAAACGCTCATTATCCTGATAGTACATATTTTTATCCAGTTCTTCGGCAATTGTTTTATCACCCCAGATACCTTTACCTGACTGTACTTTTTTCCAGTCTATATATGTTGGCGTTGAGTTGGTAGCTCCTTTTGTTTTTAGCATATACTTATCAGCACCCGTCCCCAATCTTTTCACTGCTATAGAATCTCTTACCCAGTATACAAATTGCTTGTACTCGCTATTTGTTATCTCGGTTTCATCCATATAAAATGCTGAAATAGTAACCTGTTTGTTCTGTGGGAACTGAGATATAGTTACATCCTGATCTACCTGGCCCATGACAAATGTTCCCGCTGGTATGTAAACCATACCATAAGGTATTTCCTGTCTGACTGCTTTTGATGATTTCACTCCTGTTAATTCTCCTCTCCCCCCTGATGTTCCACCTCCACACCCTATTAATGATGCTATTGAAACTAATAGTATCGACGAGTATATTGTCTTCATTCTCCTATTTCTATTTTTTATAAGTTATGGTGTGAAATATCGTCACCCATTCACAAAGAATTAATTTAATCTCTGTTTAAAATACAATACGTAGCAAATGTAAAAAAGCAAAATTAAATTATTATAAACATACAAATCAAATATTGCCTTTTTGCAAAACACTAAATTATAAATATAATGTCATTATAACCAATACCAAATATAGGGTATTTTTTCATTACACATTATGAAATGTATTACGACTATGTTTTTTTTTTGTTTCAAAAAAAAACCGCAAATACGAAAAATACTTGCGGTTTTCACTATGCTTTTCAGCTGTTTTCTATTTTATTGACTTTATATACTGCTCTATGGCCATGGTCATAGATGGCGCTTCTGGCGTTGGAGCGGGAATATCCAGGATTAATCCTGCACCTAAAATAGCCTGTTGCGTGGTATTACCAAAAGCAGCTATTCTGGTTTTATTTTGTTTAAAATCAGGAAAGTTTGTAAATAAAGATTGTACACTTGACGGACTGAAGAATACAATCACATCGTAAAAAACATCTGCCAGATCTGACAAATCTGATACGACTGTTCTAAACAATACAGCTGGTGTAAAGTCTATACCCTGATTTCTTAAAAAAACTTCCGTTGCCTCTGCAGCAACATCTGAACATGGATAAAGGAACTTTTCTCCGTTATGTTTTTTTAGTACGTCTGCCAGATCTTTTGCTGTTTGCTTTCCAAAGAAAATCTTCCGCTTTCTATACTGTATGTACTTTTGAAGGTAAAGGGCTATGGATTCTGATATACAGAAATATTTCATATCTGCGGGAACTTCGTATCTCATTTCCTCGCATACCCTAAAAAAATGATCAGCAGCGTTTTTACTCGTTAAAATCACTGCACTAAAGTCTGGCAGATTAATTTTATCTTTTCTAACATCTTTGGCAGGCACACCTTCAACATGTATAAACGACCTAAAATCTATTTTAAGATTTAAAGCTGCCGCTAAATCGTAATAAGGCGACTTCTGGCTTTCTGGTTCTGGTAATGTTACCAGGATACTTTTCACTTTAGTCTTTCTATCTTCCAATTGAGAGTGCATAAAATATATATTTTATATATTAAGAGCTTTAATTAGTATTATGATAGGACATAATTCAAAGGCGCAAAGGTACAGAAATAAATAAAACTTTGAAAGTTTATAGCTAGACATTATGTGAACAACTACTCTAAGCAGTTGCAAACCAAAGCCTAAAGCCACAAATAAAATACCTCCCCACAGCACCCAATAGTTACTATTTGAGGTTAATGTAAGGCAAATTATCAGGGGTATAAACAGCAAAGAAACATTAAAAAAAGAAAGATAAATACAGTTAATATATTCTCTTGTTACACGTTGTACATTGAAAAAAAAGCCCAAAAACCTTAATCCTACTATTTTTACACCTAATGCAATGGCAAAACTAAATGATGCCAACACAAATAAATTAAATCCTTCTACTGTAGGTAAAAAGCCAAATCTATTAAACAATATATAGAGGAAAAGCCCTATAAAAAGAGAGTAAAGCACATAGGAAAACAAAAAATACCAGGAGCTGAATATATTTTCTTCTTTATTTAGCTGCGACAGAATTCTATCATCATAAAATGCCTGAAAAACCATTGCCATGTTTTTCCCAAATACAAAGCGTAATACACCAAAACATACAATTAGAAAAATAAGAATAAGTATTTCCCAAGCCGGATATTTTTTAATCGGCTTCCCTTCGTCGAGGTTTCCTTTTTTTACTATGCTTTGTTGTCCTAATGATAAAAAACTCACGTCTTCAATAATATTTTTTTCGAGCATTTCTTTCACGAAAAGGTTTTCACGATGGGGGTCAGGACGTAAAAATGCCCATCTTAACGAATCTCTCATGTGTTGTGCCTGAGCCAAAGCGGCAGAATCTACCTTTACCCGGTATACTTTTTTTGTTTTTACTAAGGTATCGGATGTTTCAGCTCTTGCAGAGTCTACCTGCGCTTGCGTAGAGGGAACCAGTACCAAAAACAGAAAGATGACTGCGAAAAGCGATTTGAAGATCATGTTAAAAGTAACTTACTATACCAAAATGAATTTTGCCTTTCTGCAAATCTAATGGAATATTTTGTTGTTTTCCTAGCGCATAGTTAAAAGAAAGCAAACCTACTTTTGTAGAAAATGTTGCGCCTACTCCAAAACTAAAAGGCAATATAGTCTTACTTTCATTGAGAGTTAATTGCTTTAAAAAAGCTTGTTCATAGAAAACATTTACATAAGAAGCGCTTTCAATATAATGCCTGTACTCTACTGTTTGTACAGAAAAAGATGAAACTTTAAATTGCTGTTCATCAAACCCTCTCAATGTTTTAGACCCTCCAATCCGGAAAATTTCATTTTCATACAAATCTTTTCCGGTCAGTAACGCAGATAGATTGTGCAGATACAATACACTTATTTTAGAAACCTTAAGGTAATAGTTCAGATCTGTTTTCACTTTAAACTGGCTGGATTTCACCAATAAGCGTTCTGGCTGCGCTATAATTTCTTCTGTTGCTCTCCGGTTTCCCGCACCGAAATAAGCATATAATTTATATCCTTTTAAAGGCATTAACCCATTATCTACTTTATATAGCTCGCTCTCCACCCCATAAAAAAGGGTATTAATATCTGCCAACGGAGTATCTCCAAGGTTCTGCTCGGCTAATTTAGTTCCATTAAAATTCTCGACAAAAAAACTCACTGAACGTTGCGGACTATAATTGTACACAAAGGAAAATTTGGTATTCAGGTTTAGATAAGTAGTATCTTGTTTAAAAAATGCCAGATCGCCTTTTATGCCCAGTTGCGTACCAAAAAGATAAGGATATTTGGCCGACAAATCCAGTTCCTGAACTTGTTGGGGAAGTCCTCTGTAATTGAATGCCAGACTCTCGCCTGCTTTAAAAACATTTTGTAGTTTCAATTTAAAATCACCACTCATTTGGAGCTTTCCTGTAGTTTGGTTGGGTAAAAAACCTATTAATCCATCAAACTGATTGGCACCTTCTTTATCTATAAAAATATTGAGATGCGCTTTATCTCCTATAAAATCAATCTGTTTCTTTTTTACAACTTTCAGGTAAGGCAACTGACTAAGACGGTCATCAATTCTTTTCACCTTGTCTTCATTATATATATCGCCTTGTTTAATACTTATATGGGAAGAAAGAAATGAAGTATTTACACTTGCCGAACCAACTATTTTGATGGTGTCTATGTAAATTTTATCTCCAGGTTCTGCATAAAGCTTAACGGAGAGCGCATTCTGGTGAAGCTGAAAACTATCCAACCATATTTTGGCAAACGGATATCCGTTATTTTCGTACCAATGCACCAAATTTTCTTTCAGTTGTTGCAACTGAATAAGATCAAAATGAATGTTGTTATAGGCTTTCTCCCTGAACTTTGTATCATATAATGCAGCTGCTGCTACATTACCGTTAGTTATATCTAAAATTTTATAGGGCTGTCCAATTTCAAAATGTATTTTACAGAACCGTTTTTCCCATGTTTTTTGGTCAACAATAGCATAAAAATATCCTTTGGAAGTGAGCGCATCATACACTCTGTTAATTTCATCAATTACAGCTACCGAATCTTGAAAAGCCGTTGTATAGCTGATAAATTCTGATTTTGGCAAACCACTGATTTCTAATTTCCATAATGCAGATTGCGCATACTGAGTTTTACTCAGTAGCATCAATAGGGAAAAAACCAGCAACCTAAACATGCTGTAAAAATAGAGTTTACAATATTAATTTCAGAATTGTATGTAAGCTAACATTAAAAACGAGTAATTGATTAGATTTGCAGCATGGCTGGGGTTTATGTTCACATTCCGTTTTGCAAACAAGCTTGCTATTACTGCGATTTCCATTTTAGCACTTCTTTTAAATATAAAGACGAAATGCTCGACGCTCTGCTGAAAGAGATTGATCTTCAAAAAAACTTTTTGGAAAACGAGTGTATCGAAACCATTTACTTTGGTGGTGGCACCCCTTCGGTTTTATCTGCGGATGAGATTAACAGGATTATAGATCGGATTACATCTGTGAATAAACAAATTGCCTTGAAAGAGGTTACCCTGGAAACCAACCCTGATGATCTTTCCTCTGAAAAAATCAGAGCTTTGCGCTCTACACCGGTTAATCGGTTCAGCATAGGTATACAATCCTTTTTTGACAAAGATCTTAAATGGATGAACCGGGCTCATAACTCCAAAGAAGCTGAGTTTTGCATTAAAGGTTCACAGGATGCAGGTTTTGAAAATCTCACCATCGATCTTATTTATGGCTATCCTTTATTAAGTGAACAGAAATGGTTAAGCAATATAAACAAGAGTATTGGAATGGGCATCCCACACATTTCCTGTTACTCGATGACGGTTGAACCTAAAACCGCACTCGCCGCTTTTATCAGAAAGGGCGAACAACCCAAAATGGACGACGAACAAAGCGCACAGCACTTTTTAACGCTTACGTCTCAACTACAGAATGCAGGTTTCGAACATTATGAGATTTCTAATTTCGCAAAAGACGCTCAGTATTCCATGCATAATACTAATTACTGGAAAGGTGTAAAATATCTTGGAATAGGTCCGTCTGCACATTCCTTTGATGGCTGTACCCGTCAATGGAATATCGCCAACAATGCACATTACATTACGGCTTTATCAAAGGGAGAAATTCCGGCAGAAAAAGAAATCTTAACAAATAGAGAAAGGGTTAACGAGTATATTATGACTTCGTTACGTACTATGTGGGGCATTCAGATAAGCAAACTGGAAAAAGAATTTAGCCATGTTTATCCCGAAATAATAAAATACACCCAGCAATTTATTGACAAAGGCTGGGTCAACAAAACCGAAAAAAGCATTTGTTTAACAACCGAAGGAAAACTGTATGCAGATTACATTTCCTCGGAATTATTTATAGAAGATGAGTTTTAAAAACAAAGTTGTATGGATAACTGGGGCTTCGTCTGGAATTGGACGGGAGCTGGCCGTACAGTTAAAAAAAGCAGGGGCTAAATTGATATTATCCTCCAGAAAGAGAGAAAAACTGTATGAGCTGAAGCAATCTCTAAAAACGGATTTGATTAATACCCATATATTACCATTAGACTTAGAAGACAAAGCTAATCTTGCGAGTAAAGCTGCTGAGGCTATAAAAATATATGGCAAAATAGATTTTCTATTCAATTGCGGGGGAATTAGCCAAAGATCTCTTGGGTTAGATACTTTACCAGAAATAGAGGAGAAAATTTTTGACACCAATTACTGGGGAACGGTTCTTTTAAGCAAGTATGTAATCCCACAGATGATTGAGAATGGCGGTGGCTCAATAGTAGTTATCAGCTCCGTAGTGGGTAAATTTGGAACCATGTTTAGAACATCTTATTCTGCTTCAAAACATGCCCTACATGGATATTTCGAATCTTTAAGATATGAAGTAGAGGATAAAGGCATTCAGATTTCTATTGTATGTCCCGGCTTTATCAACACCGAAATCACCAAAAACTCTGTTATGGGTAACGGTACATTATATGATAAAATGGATCAAAATCAATTAAATGGCATCCCTGTACAAGAGTGTGTTCAAAAGATATTGACTGCTGTAAAAAAAGGTAAAAAAGAAATTATCATTGCCAGAAAAGAAAAATGGGCTGTTCTTCTAAAAAGATTATCTCCGTCTTACCTTCATAAGGTATTGAAAAAAAGAGCGGTAGTTTAGTTTAACCCCGCCCACATTTTATAAATATTTTGAGTATATTTAGCACACACAAAATTAAAAATTACTTGCTGAGCCCCTAATGAACACACCAATCCGCAATGCTTTCATAATTGACGACGATGATATTTATATTTTTGGAATAAAGAAACTCTTACAGATCAAGAGCTTGTGTGAACAGCTTACCATTTTCAATAGTGCTACAGAAGCCATCAGTAAATTGGAAGCCAGTATTAAACAGGGTGAAGACTTTCCCGAGATTATCTTATTAGATATTAACATGCCCTTAATGAGTGGATGGGAATTC
Source organism: Pseudopedobacter beijingensis (assembly GCF_042678145.1). NCBI lineage: Bacteria > Pseudomonadati > Bacteroidota > Sphingobacteriia > Sphingobacteriales > Sphingobacteriaceae > Pseudopedobacter > Pseudopedobacter beijingensis. The sequence goes on from NZ_JBHUDG010000005.1 coordinate 19,175, forward strand.
ATGGAAAAGTTTAAAGAATTTGCTCCCGAACACAGAAAGAACACCAAATTATACATGGTTAGCTCATCTATAGACCCTGATGATTTAGAAAAAGCTGGAAATATCCCTGAAGTAACTAAATATCTCATCAAACCTATTAATCTGGATATACTTATTGAGATTTTCACACCTTAAAAATGACATCTACCCAACCTAAAGCCATTTCTATAACCATTGATATGCCTTAACTTTGTAGTCGATTAGATTTCATGATGTTATAAATTACGGAAATGGGAAAAACAGTATCGGTTATATTATTGGCTCTGCTTTTATTAACCTTTGACTACTACATATACAAAGCTATTTTAAACGGCTTTAAAAATTGGAGTACAAAAAGACGAAAAGCTTTTACCGCTATATGGTGGAGCTATAGCCTATTGTTGTTTTTAGGCATTACATTGAGCGTATTTTTCAATATTTATTCCTGGTTAAGAACTACCATTATGGTCGCTTTTTTCATTACCTTTTCCAGTAAGTTCTTTTTCTTGCCATTGTTATTAATAGACGATTTACGCAGATTTATCAAAAAGCTACGCAAAAAAGACCTTCAACCAGAAGAAGCTAAAGAAGAAAATACCATTCCCCGTTCCGAATTTCTGGTTAAAGCAGGTGTTGCATTAGCTGCTATTCCTTTTGGGACATTAACCTGGGGTATTGCTAAAGGCGCTTACGATTACAGAGTCAGAAAACAAGTTCTTATATTACCCAACCTTCCTTCTTCGTTTGACGGCATTAAAATAGCCCAGATCTCTGATGTTCACTCCGGTAGTTTTTACAACAAAAGAGCTGTTTTGGGAGGAGTAGAAATGCTTTTAAATGAAAAACCGGACATTGCTTTCTTTACAGGAGATCTGGTAAACAGCAAGGCATCAGAAATGCGAGACTATCAGGATATCTTTGCAAAAGTTAAAGCTCCCCTAGGCGTATTTTCTATTCTTGGAAATCATGATTATGGCACTTATGCCAAATGGAACAGCGAGGCAGACAGACTTAAAAATCTTGATGATTTAAAGGTAACTCACAAGAATATGGGCTGGCAGTTGTTAAATAACACCAACAAACGCATTAAAGTCAATAACGAAGAAATAGGAATTCTGGGTGTAGAAAACTGGGGCGGTGGTCGTTTTCCTAAATTCGGAAAAATGTCAGAAGCCGTACAAAACACGGAGGACTTACCTATAAAACTACTCTTATCTCATGACCCATCGCATTGGCGATTACAAATATTAAAAGAATACCCGGACATTGACGTTATGTTTTCCGGACATACCCATGGCGCACAGTTTGGTATTGAAAGCGAACATTTCAAATGGAGTCCTATCCAGTATGTTTACGATGAATGGGATGGACTTTACCAGGAAGGGCATCAACAGCTTTTTGTTAACGTTGGCTACGGATTTTTAGGTTATCCGGGGAGGGTTGGTATATTACCCGAAATAACGATATTTGAATTAAAGAAAGGCTAATAAACCCTTAATGTTTTAATGAAATATTATGTTCGTAAAATAATAGACTTCTTCATATTCAGCAATATATTCATCAGCCTGTGCGCCGTAGCACAAGGCCTGGTAACCTATCATCTCCTTAACTCATCACCCAATCCAATAATACTGGCATTCCTTTTCTCTTCTACGCTGGTCACCTATAACTTTAGTATACTCATACAAAGGAAGGCTATCAAAAAAAGGTCTCGCTTCAGGCGAATAAGATGGATTTACTGGCATCAAAGTTTTTGTCGGGCGATCACCCTGGTGGCATTTTTATCATTAACCCCCTTATTCTTTGCACTAAACATTCAATCGCAGGCTACTTTATGTATTATGGGTCTTTTATCCATAGGATATTCATTACCTATATTCACCTCAAAAAAGAGGAGATTTGGCATCAGGAATATACCCGGGTTAAAACTATTCCTGATTGCGCTGGTTTGGGCAGTAAGCTGTGTCACCGTCCCTATTCTGGAACTTAATGCAGGCAATCTTACACCAATCAGCCTGTCAGATACATTTATTTTAACCGTTAAACGATTTTTGTTTATTACAGCTATCACTGTTCCTTTTGACATCAGAGATTTGTATCAGGACAGAGCAAATGAGCTTAAAACAATCCCTACCCTATTGGGAGAAAGAAAAGCCTATTTATTCTGTCAGCTTTTGCTGTTGATATACGTTGTGTTATTGTTTATGTTTAACAAAGGCTTTGACTTGAATTTTTTCGGATTAACAGCAACCATAGCCTTAACCGGATGGTTAATATTTAGATCTAACTTTAAAAAAAACGAGTATTACTATTTCTTTTTCATGGACGGAACCATGATCCTGCAATACTTTATCCTTTATATATTTTCTTTCATCATATAAAAAGGGAAGATTCCAGATGTATATAAATACCTAAAGAAAGCTTCCCTTTTTATATAATAAACTCTAATAGCTACTCTTTCGTTTCTGGTGCTTTATCTATTAAATCCATAAACTGATTCAGTTCAGGAGTAATGATAACCTGTGTACGTCTATTTTTCATTTTTCCTGCTTCTGTAGCATTACTGGCTATAGGATTATATTCTCCCCGTCCGCCAGCAGTAAGTCTTTTAGGGTCTACACCATATTTACTTTGCAATGATTGTACTACAGAAGAAGCTCTGAGCGCACTTAAATCCCAATTATTACGGATGTTCGTTTGCGAGATAGGTACATTATCTGTATTTCCCTCTATTAGCACACCATAACCTTTATAATCATTAATGATTTTTGCTATTTTACCCAATATCTCATCTGCCCTGTCAGATATTTCATAGCTTCCTGACTTATAAAGCATGTTATCTGAGAGAGAAATATAAACTACACCTTTAAGTACCTGAACATCTACATCCCGCAGTTCTTCCCTGCTTAAAGAACGTGTTAAATTATTGGTCAGCACCAAATTTAAAGAGTCGCTTTTATTCTTTGTATTCACCAAATGCTGAATATATTTATTAGAAGCATTAATTTCATCTACTAGTTTCGAAATATTCATATTTCCCTGACTACTGGACGACAAACATTTATTTAATGCCCGTTGCAATGCCTCTGAATTAGCTTTTTCTGAAGCAATCTGTTCTTCCAAACTTTTCACCCTTGATGTTGAACCTGATAGTCCTTGCTGACTGGTTTGAAAATCCTGATTAAGCGCCCTGCTTCTCGACTCCAAATCGTTATACTTAGACTGCAATTCGTTATACTTTTTATTACTCACACAACTTTGTGTTAATAAAGCAGCTGCTATAATAGCATATAATGGAACGTAACGTTTCATATAATCTCATTTTTGGTTTTAGATTAATACAACGCTTTTTGATGAGAAATGTTTTAGATAATAGTGCTTTTTATAAGAGAGCTTTAAAGTCGCCTTAAGCTGTGAACCATAATAACTAAACACCAATAAAAAGCACTCCCAGACCAAGGCGTTTTTCACACTAAGCCTAGTTAGTTAAAAACCTCTTATTCAACTATACTTCAACACATCTCTAAAGCATCTTCAACCCTTCTCATACTCTTCTCTCACCTTGTTGATTTTAGACTTTTAGAGAAAAAGGAGGCTATTAGCATCACCATAGCAGAAAAAGAAGTCGTTTTCTGGGTAAATCAAACTAGTTTTAGCAGTTTTTTGAAGTTTTATCAGAAATCACTTTTCCTATTAAATAATACACTAAGTCTAAAAAAACAGAACATGTAAACAGTGAACATCAAAAATTGGTCATTAACAAAAAAAGCACCAACAAAGGTGCTTTAGTGGAGGCTACTGGATTCGAACCAGTGACACTCCCGCATGAAAGCGGGATGCTATGAACCAGCGGAGCTAATCAATGCTTCTAAACAAGAACGACTCTTCCAGGACTTTAATTCCCTCTCTCTTTTCATTGCCTCTGACTTTTCTTCATAAATTTCTGTATAAACCAATTGCCAATCTGAGGCTTTACCCGTAAATCCTTTATGGCTACTGTTATGACGACGCAAACGCCCTGCTACATCAGACGTAACTCCAATATAATAACGGGTAGCTGTAAGGGAATATAATACGTAAACAGTGAACATCAAAATTGACTATTAACAAAAAAAGCACCAACAAAGGTGCTTTAGTGGAGGCTACTGGATTCGAACCAGTGACCCTCCCGCATGAAAGCGGGATGCTATGAACCAGCGGAGCTAATCAATGCTTCTAAACGAGAACGACTCTTCCAGGACTTTAATTCCCTCTCTCTTTTCATTGCTTCTGACTTTTCTTCATAAATTTCTGTATAAACCAATTGCCAATCTGAGGATTTACCCGTAAATCCTTTATGGTTACTCTTGTGACGACGCAAACGCCCTGCTACATCAGACGTAACTCCAATATAATAACGATTAGCTGTAAGGGAATATAATACGTAAACAGTGAACATCAAAATTGGTCATTAACAAAAAAAGCACCAACAAAGGTGCTTTAGTGGAGGCTACTGGATTCGAACCAGTGACCCTCTGCTTGTAAGGCAGATGCTCTGAACCAGCTGAGCTAAGCCTCCTAATATCTTTTGTGTTTAGTAATTAAAAACTAAACTCATGCAAAACAAAGTTTAAATGGTGGAGGCTACTGGATTCGAACCAGTGACCCTCTGCTTGTAAGGCAGATGCTCTGAACCAGCTGAGCTAAGCCTCCATTTATTTTTTATTTATAAACATTAAAAAGTGTTAAGTTCAGTCTGAATCAGTGCCCACCTTCCGACTGAAAGACGGAATGCTCTGAACCAGCTAAGTACTATTATACTTTTAATTTTGTTTTGCTTTTAAAGAACTTACTCCCTTTTGGGGACTGCAAAAGTAAAACCTTATTCGATAAATCCAAAATTTTTTTTGAATTATCCTAAAACTTCTTCCAGTATCTCTTGCGACTTCATCACTCCAAAACTATCGACGTGTAGAGAAAAATAACCCAACACACTATTAAGCAAATATTTACGAGTTGCAGCATCTATTTTCCATTGACCAAAATCCCTTAAGGGCAATCTTAACATTTCTATAAAAGCAGATAGGTATTTTGGCTCAATAAAGAACACATGTGGTGGTTGATAACGTACAAAGGCTCCCTCTTTCAAATCGAAATAGCTACTTGTATCGGCATAACTTACATCTGGATAAAATCCCAAAAACCGGGAAAGCTTCATTAAAAAAACTAAATGAAAATTGGAGACACTTTCTTCTGTATTGTCCAGAAGCACTACTGAACTATAGATATACTCAAATAATAACGCATCATCTATCTGTTCTTTTACAGATTTATGAATGATTTCATTAAGAAAAATAGCGATAGAACTTTTGACAATATTGTATGGTAGATCCGACAAAATTGGAAAGCTTCTGGCGTCAGATATTTTCTGCAACCCCACATTGGGCTTATGGTAAACCACCATATCCAGCAAGTGAAGGGGCTGCAACATATTCATCTTTATTTTTGCCTTAGGTTTTTTTACACCTTGCACCAGATAAGATTGTACACCAAGTTTTTCTGTATAAATCTTAACAATAACACTGCTTTCCGAATAATCGGTAACACGCAATACAATTCCTCTGGTTTTATGCAACATAGTCCTAAACGGTTAGCCTTGCTATTTTATTTGCGTTCCGGTTTATCGCTTACCGTTCTGTAATACTCTTCTTCATTTTGCTTTAACAATACCAGTTTATTGTTTTCCATTTGCAAAACACTGGTTATCCAGTAATAACCTGCGTTCCACAATTGTTCTTTATAATACATTTCTTCGCAGAAAACTCCTTGATCATTTTCCTTAAAAGACACTTTATAAGGCTTCCCTAAGATAGCAATAACCTCTTCTTTAGTCATTCCCAGTTTTACGTTATCAGAAGATATTTTACTGACCTTTTGCATGGAACAGGATGTCAGAAAAAACATCAACATTAAACAAGCATAACACCTCATCATCATCAACTTTTAAAATTAATTACCTAAAAACCTCTATTTAATCGACAGGTGTTTTGTCACCATATCTCCTGAATAAGAATATAATGTAAAGCACAGTAGCGAATGCCAACATCATTAATCCCGCTCCCAGAATATATTTTCCCAAATAACTTTCGAAAACATAAAAAACTACCCCTACAAGAATAACCAATATGGCCAGCTTCAAAACTAAAAAAGTTTTCTTTAACATATCTACCTAAAATTCAAACTTAAACCCCTGTGCGCATTTGCTTCTTTTTATAAATTTTGACATAAACTCTTAATTTTCAAAACAAAAATGAAATTAAGCTTCAAATTTCCTAAATTTGCAACCTTAAATTTTGGAGATAATTAGCTGATGTATAAAGAATATAAACAACTCAATCTATCGCAGATTGGAAAAGAAGTTTTAGAGAGCTGGAAGAACAATAGCATTTTCGAAAAAAGTATTACTAATCGTCCTGATTCAAAACCATATACCTTTTTTGAAGGTCCACCGTCTGCAAATGGAATGCCGGGGATACACCATGTAATGGCCCGTTCTATTAAAGATATTTTTTGCCGATACAAAACACTTAAAGGTTTTCAGGTTAAAAGAAAAGGTGGTTGGGACACCCATGGACTTCCTATTGAACTTGCTGTAGAGAAATCTTTAGGCATCACTAAAGAAGATATTGGCATTAAAATCTCCGTTGAGGAATATAACGACGCCTGTAGAAAGGAGGTGATGCGATATACAGATGTGTGGAATGACCTTACCGAAAAAATGGGCTACTGGGTTGATCTTGAAAATCCATATATCACTTACAAAAACGATTATATAGAAACACTTTGGTGGATATTGAAACAACTTCACCAAGCAGGTTTTCTTTACAAAGGTTATACCGTGCAACCTTACTCTCCTGCCGCAGGAACCGGATTAAGTTCGCATGAACTTAACCAACCTGGGACTTACAGAGATGTAAAAGACACTTCCATTGTTGCAGAGTTTAGGTTAAAAAAAGATCAGGTGCATCCGTTAACTGCCCGTCTTTTCGAAACAGCCGAAGAAGACACCGCTATTATTGCATGGACAACCACCCCTTGGACATTACCGTCTAATTGTGCTTTGGCTGTTGGGGCTAATATTACTTATGTAAAAGTAAGAACATTCAATCAATACACACACTTACCTGTAAGCGTGGTTTTAGCCAAAGATTTAATCGCTAAACATTTCAAAGTAGAAGCACAAAACCTATCTTTTCAGGATTATAAAGGTGGCGATAAATTAATTCCATGGGAAATTGCCGATGAGTTTACCGGGCAGGAATTAATAGGTTTACGCTATTTCCAGTTACTCCCTTATGTAAGTAATGAAGAAATAGAGAAAAATGCATTTAGAGTAATCCCTGGCGATTTTGTAACTACGGATGATGGTACCGGTATAGTGCATATCGCATCTGTGTACGGTGCCGATGACTTTAGAGTAGCCAGAGAAAATGGTGTTCCGTCTATTATGATCAGAGATGATCGCGGAAATGAATTGCCTTTGGTTAACAAACAGGGTAAATTTGTAGACGAGGTTACAGATTTTGCGGGCAAATATGTTAAAGAGGAATATTATTCTGACGAGGAACGTAATGCCGAAGATTTCAGACCAACAGATGTGTTGATTGCCATCAAATTAAAAGAAGACAACAAAGCTTTTGATGTTAAAAAATACGAGCATAGTTACCCACATTGCTGGAGAACAGATAAACCGGTTCTTTATTATCCGTTAGATAGTTGGTTTATTAGAACTACAGCTATTAAAGATAAACTGGTTGCGCTTAACAAGACCATTAACTGGAAACCGGAATCGACCGGAACAGGCCGTTTTGGCAACTGGTTGGAGAATCTGGTAGACTGGAACCTTTCACGTTCCAGATATTGGGGAACACCGTTACCTATTTGGAGAACTGAAGACGGATCTGAAGAAATTTGCATTGGTTCTGTTGAAGAGCTTAACCAAAAAATAGACGAGGCCGCAAAAGTGGGATTTATGCAAGAAGGTTTCCGATTAAAAGACATGCACCGCCCTTATGTGGATGATGTTGTACTGGTATCTTCAAAAGGAGAGAAAATGTTCCGTGAACCGGATTTAATAGATGTCTGGTTTGATTCGGGCGCCATGCCTTATGCACAATGGCATTATCCTTTCGAAAACCAGGAAGAGTTTGCCAAAGCTTATCCTGCAGATTTTATTGCAGAAGGAGTAGACCAAACACGGGGTTGGTTTTTCACCCTACACACTATAGCAGCTTTATTGAGCGAAAGCTCTCCGGAAATAAAAGCAGTAAACTTAAGCATAGGCAATCAGGGAATAGCGTTTAAAAACGTTATCTCCAACGGGTTGGTACTGGATAAAAACGGCAACAAAATGTCTAAGCGATTGGGCAATGCTGTTGATCCTTTTTCAACCATAGAACAATACAGCGCAGATGCAACACGTTGGTACATGATTAGTAATGCATCGCCCTGGGACAATCTAAAATTCAATATTGAAGGTTTAGACGAAGTAAGAAGAAAGTTCTTTGGTACACTATATAACACCTACGCTTTCTTTGCATTATACGCCAACATCGATGGTTTTAAATACACCGAAGCGGAAATTGACATTAAAAACCGCCCGGAAATTGACCGTTGGATTATTTCTCTATTAAATACATTAACTAAAGATGTTGATGCTTTCTATGAAGATTTTGAACCAACCAAAGTTGCAAGGGCGATTCAGAATTTTGTAGATGAGCATTTAAGTAACTGGTTTGTGCGTTTAAGCAGAAGACGTTTTTGGAAAGGTGACTATTCGGAAGACAAAATTTCTGCATACCAGACGCTTTACACCTGTTTAACCACTATCACCAAGTTAATGTCGCCTATAGCTCCGTTCTTCTCGGACAGGTTATTTAATGATCTTAATAACGAAACCAAGAAAGAAAACGTAGTATCTGTACATTTAACAGATTTCCCTAAGTACGACGATGTTGCTTTGGTAGATAAGGAGCTGGAAGAAAGGATGCAACTTGCGCAGGACATCTCATCAATGGTGTTATCTCTACGTAAAAAAGTAGGTATCAATGTGCGTCAACCACTCAATAAAATCTTATTACCGGTATTAGACAGCAGTTTTCAGGATAAGGTAGAAAATGTAAAAGAGCTTATTTTATCTGAAACAAATATCAAGGAAATTGAGTATATTACAGATACGGCTGGCATTATTAAGAAAAAAACCAAACCAAACTTTAAGTCTTTAGGACCAAAAGTTGGAAAAAATATGAAAGCCGTTGGTAACTACCTGGTTAACCTCAACGACGAAGAAATAAATACATTAGAGACAAACAAACACATTGTTTTTGATGTTGATGGACAAACATTTGATATTTCGGTTGAAGATGTTGAAATTATAGCAGAAGATGTACCGGGATGGCAGGTAACCAATATAGGACGATTAACAGTCGCCTTAGATGTTACCATTACCGAAACGCTAAAAGAGGAAGGTATTGCTCGTGAAATCATTAACCGCATTCAAAATCTTAGAAAAGAAAAAGGTTTTGAGGTTACTGATAAAATACGGGTAACATTACAAAGTAGCCCTCTGATAGCTAATTCTGTAGATAAAAATAAATTATATATTTGTGCAGAGACCCTTTCCGAAGAATTAGAACTATCGGATATTAAAGAAGGTGACAGCATAGAAATAGAGAGCGAAAAATTATTTATCTTACTAAAGAAAAATTAGGACTATGGAAAATGTTGCGAAAAACCGTTATTCAGATGCAGAACTACAAGAGTTCAAAGAGCTAATTACGTCAAAACTGAACAGTGCAAAAGAAGAGCTTGCCCTATTGGCAAATTCATTAAGCAATCCTAATGCTAACGGTACCGATGATACAGCCGGTACATACAAAACATTAGAAGATGGTTCTGCAACATTAGAGAAAGAACAAATTAATCAATTGGCAGCAAGACAAAAGAAATTCATCGAAAATCTTGAAGCTGCTTTGGTTAGAATTGAAAATAAAACTTATGGCATTTGCAGGGAAACAGGTAAACTTATTCAGAAAGAACGTTTAAGAGCCGTACCTCATGCCACATTAAGTATGGAGGCTAAACTAAAACAGAACTAACATTATAATGAAGGGTTATACTAAACCTATTATACTCATCCTGCTCGTATTAATTGCCGATCAGTTGTTGAAAACGTGGATTAAAACGAACATGTACATTGGGCAGGAGTTTCACATTATCAAAAACTTTTTCATTATTCACTTTACAGAGAATAACGGAATGGCTTTTGGGATGGAATTTGGTGGCGAAGCAGGAAAGCTTGCCCTATCATTATTCAGGATAATTGCTGTTGCCGGTATTGGATATGGACTGCATCATCTGATTAAACATAAATACCACAGAGGACTTATACTTTCCGTAGCACTTATTTTTGCGGGTGCTTTGGGTAATATCATTGACTCTGTTTTTTATGGATTAATCTATGGCTACGAAAAGCTTTTTCATGGTCGTGTGGTAGATATGTTCTACTTTCCTATCATCAAAGGCAATTTCCCACAATGGTTTCCTGTATGGGGTGGCGAAGATTTCATTTTCTTCAGACCTGTTTTTAACATTGCTGATGCCGCTATCTCTATTGGGGTAATGATTATATTGTTTAACCAAAAGGTTTACTTTAAAGAGGAAATTAAAGAGGTTCCTTCACCAAACAGCGAAGTGGTAGAAGAATAAATTCTTTCTTTAACAACAAATAATATAAGAAAGGCCAGACTTAATTATCTGGCCTTTCTTATATTATATCATTTTCTTACATCCGTAACCACTTATTGTAGATGGCTTGTTCTTGTTTAGACATTGTACCTTTCTTTACAAGAAGTACCTTTTTACTATTATCGGCCAGCAACTTCATGTTGAAAGTTTTTATAACCCCATCCCTATTTACCAAAACATCTAAACTATCACCCACTTTATAGCCTTGTACCAATTTAGATAATTCATCTACCCGTATGCCATTTATAGCTATCAGTTCGTCATTTACATTTAAACCTCCTAGCCAGGCAGAGCCATCCCTCACCACCTTGGTTATTATATTACTTTTATTAACGGAAACACCCAAAGCAGGCTTATCATTACCCGGGTTAATCATTAGCTCTAAACCAGCTTTATCTAACAGCGTAGCATAGTCAATACTCTTTGTCCCGTATACATAATCTGTATAAAAATCATCCAGTTTACTGCCCAATACACTTTCTAATGTTTCTTTAAACTCATCACTCGTAAAACCTCTTTGTTCGGTCTTATAGAATTGGTTATAGGCCTTTAGCATAACATCATCCAGAGAGTGTTTTCCTTTACTTTTATCCAGAATTTTCAAATCCAGGATAAGGCCCAGTAAAGATCCCTTCGTATAATAGGATACCATAGAGTTAGAACTATTCTCATTTTGTCTATAATACTTAATCCATGCATCAAAACTCGACTCGGCAACAGACTGTATTTTATCTCCCGGTAAATTAATCTGAGTTTCTATATCATCTGCCAACAATTGCAGGTATTGATTTTCTGATATACATTTTGCCCGTTTGGTAACCAGATTATCGTAATAAGCCGTAAAGCCTTCAGCTATCCATAAATCAGTAGTATAATTCTCATTATCATAATCAAACGGACCTAAAGCAACAGGGCGTAACCTCTTTACATTCCAAACGTGAAAATATTCATGAGCAACCAGGCCCAGAAAAGCAGCATAGGTTTCTTCCTTATCATATTCCATGCGCTTAGCTCCTAAAACAGTAGAATTCAGGTGCTCTAATCCACCACCACCATTTTTATAATTATGCACAATAAAAACATATCTATCGTTAGGATTTTCTTTAAATATTGCAGTGGCTTCTTCTACTATTTTCGTCATATCTTTTGCCAGACGAACCTTATCGTAGTTTCCACCCCCTACCATAGCCACTTCATGCTTTACGCCGGCAGCGGTAAATTCAAAAACATCCTGATTACCAACTTCTATGGGCGAATCAAACAACCAATCAAAATCCTTAGCTACAAATTCGTTTGTTTTATCATTTACAGGTGTTAACCCCGTTGATATCTTAGACCAACTATGATGTGGAATTACCTTTACGGTAACCGGGTTATTAAACGATTCTTTCACATACATAAAGACACCAGTAGGAGAAACAAATGCATGATTTTTATCGACAAAACTTGTCCTGACAGATATTTCAAAAGCATATACCTGATAGTTCAGTGTTACAGATTTACTACCTTTAGTTTCAATTCTCCAGCCATTTTTTCTGATTTTGTTAACTGCAAGTTCTTCTCCTTGTATTCCCTTTGCAACCACACCTTCTACATTTTTAGAGAACTCTCTAACCAGATAAGACCCTGGAGCCCATACGGGCATAAATACGTCTAAATTTTCTTTAGAAATACCATCTATGTGCATTTCTACGTTAATATAATGTGTCTGTGGTTGTGAAAAAGACAAAGTAAATCTTATCTTAGGGCTGTTTTGAGCGAAACTATCTGACATCTTACAAACTAAAACTGTTATGATACTTAGAAATATTAATTTAAAACGCATAAAAATCCTGTTTAAATCCGGTCAAAATTAAACTTTATCTCTGAATAGCAGTCCAAGTTAATTATTATTGTAACTTGATTGATACCGGACTTTAATTTATCCCATGCAATCCACTAAACTTATTTTCTTTCCTACAACAACCTAACACAATGAAGATAAAGTATTTTGTTTACATTTTACTCGTATTAGTCTTTGGATATCTAATCTACAACAGAATATCGCAGGACGCCAAAAAAGAAAAAAACACCAAAGGTGATTCATCAAAAAGCAGCGGTTCATCCTCTGTAATCAGTGCTATTATAATACAACCAGAAAAGTTCTACAATAACATTACAGTCTCTGGCACTATTGAACCTAACGAACAGGTAAAATTAAGAAGTGAAATATCTGGGCTGGTTCGCGAGATTAATTTTGCCGAAGGCACAACTGTACAAAAAGGAGCTGTTTTAATTAAAATAGACGACAGGGAGTTAAAAGCACAGCTGGAACAAGCACTTACTAAAGAAAATCTGGCTTCGGAAGTTGAAGACCGGGCTAGTAAACTATTAAAATCAGAGGCCATAAGTCAGGAAGAATATGATAATTCCTTAGCTGAGTTAAAATCGTTAAAAGCGCAGACACAACTTATCAGAGCACAATTATCAAAAACAGAAATTCGGGCACCATTCTCTGGAAAAATAGGTTTGAGGAGTGTATCTGCCGGGGCATACATCACACCTACCTCAGATATTGCCAATCTGGTAAGCGTAAACCCTGTAAAACTTAACTTTTCTATACCCGAGAAATATGCAAGAAGAGTTAAAGCAGGAACGCATTTAAGTTTTTCTGTAGCTGGTAATAGCAGATTATTTACAGCTACCATTTACGCTATTGAACCCGCCATAGACATTAACACAAGAACCTTATTATTAAGAGCTAAAGCAGAAAATGAAAGTGGAGAGCTTTTACCGGGTACTTTTGCCAATATTCAGCTTCCGTTAGAAACCATTAACGATGCTATTTTAGTTCCTTCAGAAGCCATTGTGCCTGTACTAAAGGGTAAGCAAGTATATAAAGTAGAAAACGGAAGAACAAAAGCTGTTGATGTTTATACTGATATCAGAACTGACAAAGAGGTATTAATAACCTCTGGTCTTCATAAAGGAGATACGGTACTTATATCCGGTTTAATGTCCATGGCTCCAGATCAGGAAGTTAAAGTTAAAATAGTACAGAAAAATCAGTAAGGCTTTATGAGTATATCTACGACCAGTATTAAACGACCGGTTCTTGCCATAGTGATGAACCTGGTACTTATATTATTCGGTATTATTGGCTATACCTTTCTGGGGGTTAGAGAGTATCCTTCCATAGATCCTCCGGTAGTATCTGTAAGAACATCATATCCCGGGGCTAATGCCGACATTGTCGAGTCCCAGATTACAGAACCTCTCGAAAAATCCATAAATAGTATAGACGGTATTAAAAACATCTCTTCCTCCAGCAACCAGGGAAGCAGCGTAATTACCATTGAGTTTAACCTCAACAAAAACATGGAAGAGGCGGCAAATGATGTCAGAGACAAAGTTTCTCAGGCAGCTCGTTACTTACCTAAAGACATAGATGGTTTACCTATTGTATCTAAGGCCGATGCCAATTCTGATGCTATCATCTCGATGACAATTCAGAGCAGCAAAAGAAATATTTTGGAGGTTAGTGATTTTGCAGAAAACGTGGTTGCCCAACGTATACAAACTATTCCGGGTGTATCCAGTGTACAAATATGGGGGCAGAAAAAATATGCCATGCGATTATGGTTAAACCCCGAAAAACTGACATCGTATGCATTAACTCCACTTGATGTCAGAAATGCACTAGAAAAACAAAACGTAGAACTCCCTTCCGGTAAAATATCTGGTGACAATACGGAGCTTATTGTAAAAACAGCAGGTAATTTAGGTACCGAAGAACAATTTGAAGATCTTATCATTAAAAATGACGGCACCAATATCATCAGATTTAAAGATGTAGGTACTGCAGTGTTTGGTCCGGAAAATGAAGAAACCATCCTAAGATCATCCGGCAAACCCATGGTGGCCACGGCTATAGTACCACAACCTGGAGCTAATTATCTCGAAATTGCTAAAGAGTTTTATAAAAGGTACGACGACCTGAAACTAGAACTTCCTGAAGATTATACGCTTAGTATTGCTCTTGATAACACCCTTTTTATCAAACGATCTGTGACCGAAGTTGCAGAAACAATACTTATTGCGCTAGTCTTGGTTATTGCCATTATATTTATCTTTTTCAGGGATTGGAGCATTGCCTTTAGACCTTTAATAGATATTCCTGTATCGTTAATAGCTACATTCTTTATCATGTACCTGATGGGGTTTTCCATTAATGTACTTACTTTACTGGCCGTTGTTTTGGCAACAGGTCTGGTTGTTGATGATGGGATTGTAGTAACCGAGAATATTTATAAAAAGGTAGAAGATGGGATGTCCCCATTCGAGGCAGCCATAAGAGGTTCCAATGAAATTTTCTTCGCTATTATTTCTATCTCCATAACTCTTGCAGCAGTTTTCTTACCTGTGATTTTCCTGGAAGGCTTCGTAGGACGATTATTTAGAGAATTTGGAGTGGTTATTGGTGCCGCAGTACTTATATCTGCATTTGTATCATTAACCTTAACTCCTATGCTTAACGCTTATCTTATGAAAAGCGAGCATAAGAAAACCAATTTCTACAATAAGACCGAACCCTACTTTGTAAAAATGAACGAAGGATATGAAAAATATCTGAACAAGTTTATGAATAAAAGGTGGCTGGCATTTCCTATAATTATTTTGTGTTTTGCAATGATTGGCTTTCTATGGGGGATGTTACCGAAAGAAACAGCTCCTTTAGACGACCGAAGCAGCATTACGCTCACTATTACAGCTCCAGAAGGTTCTTCTTTTGAATACACAGACCACTTTATACAAAAGGTAAATAAAATCATTCAGGATTCGGTTCCCGAAATACTCAGCCATATTTCGATAACTGCACCCGGTTTTTCGGGTTCAGGAGCTACAAATACAGGTACCATCAGGTTGAGATTGGTTGACCCAGAGAACCGTCACCGTTCACAACAGGCAATAGCTCAGCAGTTAACAAAAATCACCAAAAAACTACCCGAAGCAAGAGCTTTTGTGATACAACAACCTACCATATCTGTAGGACGGGTAAGAGGATTACCTGTACAATACGTTATACAAGCTAATAATTTTGAAGAGCTTCGTGAAAAAGTTCCTGCTTTTATGGCCGAGATCTCAAAAGATCCAACTTTTGTAAATACCGATGTGAACCTTAAATTCAACAAACCCGAATTAAGTGTAACCATAGACAGAAACAAAGCTCAGGATTTAGGTGTATCTGTATTGGATATTGCCCAAACCTTACAACTTTCTTTAAGCGCCCAGCGATTTGCTTACTTTATCATGAACGGTAAACAATATCAGGTTATTGGTCAATTTGATCGCGACAAGCGTGATTCCCCAAGTTCTCTAACCTCTATTTTTGTAAGAAACAACAAAGGCGAATTAATACAGTTAGACAATCTGGTTAATATAGAGGAAAAAAGTAGTCCTCCGCAGCTTTTCCGTAACAACCGTTTTGCTTCAGCTACAGTTTCAGCAAGTTTGGCATCGGGTAAAACAATGGGCGATGGTATTGCCGCTATGGAAAGAGCAAAAGACAAAGTCCTGGATGAAAGATTCTCTACCGATCTTTCAGGAGAATCAAGAGATTTTGCAGAAAGTAACTCTAATACCATCTTCGCTTTTGGATTGGCATTATTGCTTGTATACCTTATTCTATCGGCACAGTTTGAAAGTTTCATGGATCCCGTAATTATTATATTAACGGTTCCTCTTGCAGTTGCAGGAGCTTTCTTTTCCCTTTGGTTTTTAGGTCAAAGCTGGAATATATTCAGTCAGATTGGAACCATTATGCTTATTGGACTAGTAACCAAGAATGGTATTTTAATTGTTGAGTTTGCCAATCAATTAAAAGAACAAGGAAAAACCGTTGCAGAAGCCATCAGAGAATCGGCAGTAGCCCGTTTAAGACCTATTCTCATGACCAGCTTAGCTATTGCATTAGGCGCACTACCTATTGCTATGGCATTAGGAGCTGCTTCAAAAAGTAGAATGAGCATGGGAACAGTTATTATTGGTGGAACAATGTTTTCGTTAATACTTACACTATTTGTAATCCCTGCTATTTATTCTTATTGGTCCAAAGAACATAAAGTTAGTAAGGCCGAACTGGCAGCCAAAGAAATTGAATTGGCGGAAAGGAACTCTTCGTTATGAACAGGATAATAGTCTTTATATGCTGTATATTATCAGCAATAAGTGTCAGCGCTCAGGAGATGCTTACCTTGGGGGAAGCCATACAAATTGGCTTAGCAAATAACTACGATATTAAACTGAGCGAAAATACAGCAGAAACAAGTAAAAACAACTTACGCTATGGTGTGTGGGGCATGATGCCTACAGTTACCGGAAACCTTACCGATGTCAATAACATTACCAGCTCTGATGTTGAACTTACCGCCGGCGGAAGCAGAACAGCTACCAATGCTAAAAACACTGCACTAAACTATGGAGCCGGTTTAAACTGGAAAATCTTTGATGGCTTACAAATGTTTACCAATTACGACAGATTGAAAGAGTTTGATAAGCTGGGAGAGCTAAATGTAAAATTGAGTGTACAAACCACTATTGCTGATATTATAGCCGCTTATTTCGATCTTGTTAGTCAAAAACAGCAATTACAGGCAACCCATACAGCACTGGAAGTTTCGCATATACGATTAAAAAATGCAGATAGCAGATATAAAATGGGCAAGGGATCAAAACTAGAGTTATTGGCTGCTAAAGTTGATTTAAGTGCAGACAGCTCTCAGTTATTGAAACAGGAATATATGTTCTCTAGCAGCAAAACTAAACTGAATGAACTGCTTGCCCGTAGCTTAGATATAACTTTTCAGGTTGCAGATACTATTATTATTGATCAGAATCTGGATTATCAGAATCTGAAAACTTTAACAGATTCTCAAAATCCATTTTTACAGACAGCAGTTATTAATCAGAAAATTGCCGAACTTAATTTAAAAGAAGTTAAAGGAGCCAGGTATCCAACCGTCGCCCTAACATCGGGTTATAACTTTGCTAAAACAACATCTCCTCCTACTGGTTTTTCTATCAAGTCTAATTCACATGGCTTCAACTACGGTTTAACAGCTTCCCTCAACATTTTTAATGGGCTACAGCAGAATAGGAACGAAAAAAATGCCCGATTGGAAGTAGAAAACTCAAAAATCAATCAGGAGAAGTTAATCCAGAATATTAATGCACAGCTTTTAAACGCATTTCAAAATTACCAAACCAGCTTAAAACTGGTTGCTGTTGAACAACGTAATATTGATGTAGCAAAAGAGAATCTGGATATTACACTAGAAAAATATCGTTTAGGAAGCATAGTACCGCTGGAATTGAGAGAAGCTCAACGAAACTATGTAAATGCAAATGCCAGGTATATGGACGCGCAATATCAGGCTAAGCTTGCAGAAGTTTCATTAAAAGAGATTGCCGGAAATATAGATCTGTAGATCCGGTAATTTCAATATTAATTCAACTTTTCTATATTTGTTTAAATAAACTCTATCTTAAATAATATGTCATCATATAAATACAAATCAGTTCTATTGATAGACGACAATTACATAGACAATGTAATTAACCAGAAAGTGATGGTGGCAGCGGATTTTGCTGAAAAGATTTATATCGAGCAGTCGTGTGAAGACGCCATACGTTTTCTTCAAAAGCTGATTGATGACAAAATGAACATTCCTGAAGTGATTTTTGTAGATATCAGGATGCCCATAAAAACGGGGTTTGATTTTCTAGTTGAATTTGAACAATTACCACATCAGGACATAGAAGACGTAAAAATAATTATGTTATCTTCTTCTCTGGATCCAACAGACCATAAAAAGATTGTAGAATTTAACAACGTTTCAGATTTCTACGGAAAACCCTTAACAGAAGAAACTTTAAAGAATATTTAATATAGAAATGCTACTTGTTGCTGATGGTGGTTCTGCCATTACAGATTGGATTTTATTGCTTGAAAACAAGGATATACTGGAGTTTACCAGCCCGGGTATGAACCCTTTTTTTCTTTCTGAGAAAGAGATATTAAAAGTGCTTAATGGAATAAAGCAACTTGAACCTTATATAGATCAGGTGACAGAAATACATTTCTTTGGAGCAGGTTGTAATAGCCCCGACAGACGAGAATCTGTAGCTAATGCCCTCTCTACTAAATTTAAAAATGCATTTGTTAATGTAGAAAACGACGTTTTAGGTTCGGCTTATGCAACCTGTAAAGATCGACCGGGACTTAACTGTATCCTGGGAACGGGCTCTAACATATCTTATTATGACGGAAAAGATTTATACGACGGCGTACATGGTCTGGGGTATATTTTTGACGATGAGGGCTCGGGAACTTTATTCGGCAAGAGGTTGATTACCGATTTTTTATATGGCAAAATGCCTGATGATTTAGCTCAGGACTTTTTTAACACATTTGGCATCACTAAAGAAAAAGTAATAGAGAATATTTATCAGAAACCTTTACCTAATTTTTATCTGGCTTTGCATAAAAACTTTTTGCATAAGCACATAACACACCCTTATTGCAAAAACATAGTGACAGAGGGGCTTAACAATTTTGTAATTACACATATATTCCCCTACAAAAATTACAAAGAGTTAAACTGTAATTTCGTTGGTCCAACAGCCTTTGTATTTCAGGATATACTAAGAATTGTATGCAAAAAAAATGATGTCAGTATAGGAGTTATTCTTGAAAAACCTATTATAGAGTTATTTAACTACGTAAGAGAAAAAGAAAACTTCGATTAGTTGGAAAGGGGAAATCGGTACTACAACTATATCTTCTTATAAACGACACCATGCACCGCCCTTATCAAAAGACGGTGCAAAGAAACAAGAACTTTATAGACTTTTTGAGTCTAAGTATGATTAAGCATTAAATTTATACCCCACACCTCTTATTGTTTGTAAAAACTCTGGTCTATCTGGGTTTTCTTCAATCTTTTTTCTTAACCTTACAATATGCATATCTAATGTACGGGTATTCACATCAGAATTATAACCCCATACTTCCATCATCAAATCCTCTCTACTAATCACCTGATTAACATTTTTAAGAAAATAAAGTAAAATCCTGTTTTCAAGAATAGTTAATTCTATTTTCTTATTGTCTTTAAGAATAGAGTGGGTGTGTGGATGGTGCTCCATATCACCAAACTTAGATATTTCATGTTTATCTGCATTGGCAGCAAATTTCTTTTTATTATCTAACATAGCCACCAACACATCCATATTAAAAGGTTTGGTCAGATAATCCGAAACACCAAAATTGTAAGCATCTATTTTATCCAAATCCTGTGCTTTTGCCGTCATCATAATAACCAATCCCTCGTAGCCTTTTGCCCTTAATTCCTTACAAACTTCAGACCCCTGCATTCCCGGAAGCATCCAATCCAGTAATACAACAAAAGGTTCTTCTTTTAGAATCAGCTCCACCGCTTCGCTTCCACTTCCTGTTTCTACAATAGTATACCCTTCAGATTTTAAACGATGAGCGACTAAAAACCTTAGGTTTTCATCATCCTCAACTAATGCTACTTTATTGTCTTTATACATCTTATTTTTTTATATAGGGTAATTCCACCTTAAATTCAGACCCTGTCTTTTCTTTACTCTTGACAGTAATGTCTCCTTTCATTAAATTAATTAATTCTTTACAAAAAGCCAAACCTAAACCAATACTTCCTTGCTGATTGTACTCGCTCTCTATCCGGTAAAACTTCTTAAAAATGTTGTCCATCTCTGCTGGAGAGATACCAATTCCTTTATCTTTAAAACTGAAAACTATATTTTTCCGGCTTCTTGATATGGTAATTTTAAGGTATTTAGTACCCGGTTTCGAGTATTTATATGCATTTTCAATTAAATTCTGATAAATACTGGTTAATAACACCGGATCCGATAAAAATGTTTTCACATTTTTCTTAATATCCAGCTCAATCTCATAATCAGGATATTTAAGTTGGTAGCCATCAATAATATTCTGTGAAAATATTTCAGGATTTATTTCCTCCTGTTTCACTTTAATAGTTTTATTCTCTATCTGGGTAAAAGAAAGCAACTTGTTCATTAAGTCATTAAGCTTATCCGCTTCCTCGTCCAATATTTTTCCGTAATGCCGTTGTTCTTCCAAACTTAGCTTTTGCGCACTTTTAATATTGTTTCCTGCTATTTTAATAACAGATACCGGTGTTTTAAATTCGTGAGTGAGGTTATTCACAAAATCATATTGCAGCTTAAAAAGCTTACGACTGATACTAAAATTCCTATATATAAGAAAAGTAATGAATATGATAATAAAATAAATAAAGAAGACCCCAAACGCCAATGGTAAAAACCTTCGGTTTACCTCTCCCTGTAAATAGTTCTTATCTGTAGAAAAATAAAGCTTATAATCAGAAAAAGCTCCTGAAAGGGGAATACTGGTCTGCAAAATATTAGTATGCTCCAGAATAGGATCATAAGACAACTCTCTGATAGTTGTTTTTTGATAAATATTCTGGTGTTTATTAGCTATCCTAAGTTTATAAGGATTAAGTTCAAACGAGAAGAGATCCATTTCGTACTCCGGAGCCTTTTCCGTTTTACTATTCATCAAATCCTGAAATAAAGCTATTTCTTCTCGCCTGGGTACATTCAGGTAACTAATACGATTAGAAGTAATATTGTAAAATACCTTAAATATAGTTTCGTTAGAAAAGTTTTTAGTGGTATCTGCCGACTCAATAAAAGAGGCTACCTTAAGTCCTATATTGTTAAACTCATCCGAATTTTTAAGACTAAGTTCTCCCGGTTTCTTTCTTTGGTAAATTACTGTAGAATCGGGCGGTAGATTACGCCCAAACCTATAAATGTTCTTAATACCAATTCCTAGATTTCTAATGGTTATACCATGCGTAATTCCCCTGTCGCTGATATAGGAATCATAGAAAATCATATGATCTACAAACGGATATTTCTCCAGAACAGAATCTGCATAATTAGAGGCAGAAAGAGAATCCAGATATCCCTGGTAATAAGAAACTTCAGGAATAGCTTGCTGAAAGAAAGTTTCGTAGGGTTCCATTGTTTCCTCCAGAACATCTATTTTCAACGAATAAAACTCGCTTTCAACATATTTTTTGATCAGGTTATGTCCCAGACCTAAAGCCACTATCAAAGATACCGACAACAGTATCAAAAAAATGATAATCAAAAGCAGATTTCTCTTGAAGTTCAGTTTATCAGCTCTCATGTCTACTGAATTTTCTGGGACATATTTTTTTCCAGAAAGCTTTCTAAATGTTTATAAAAATAGACTTTATTGTTGAGATTACTGATTTGATGACCTTCTTCTTCTTTCAAAATATAGGTAACTTGTTTTTGCTGTTTTTTAAGCTCTTTAACAAACTGGCTGGTTTCGTTTGCATTAGCCTTTGAATCTTTTCCTCCCTGAAAAATCATAATAGGGATACCTATTTTATCACTTTGGAAAATTGGTGAAGCCGCTTTAATTTGCTCCACATTCTTAATAGGACTTCCTATTACTTTTTCTATAATCTGATGATGCGGGTTATAATACGCAGGAATCCCTTTCATATAGGTAAACAGATTCAGAAATCCAGAATAGGAAACTGCACATTTATAAAAACCGGGTAATTGTATAGACTGGTTAAAGGCCGAAAAACCGCCAAAGCCTTTCCCATAAACCGCTATCCTATCGGGATCAACCAAACTCTGTGACATCAGCCATTTAACCCCGTCTTCAATATCATTCTGGATAGCTTTGTCCCATTGTCCAAAACCGGCCTCATAAAATTGTTTACCATAACCGGTAGACCCTCTAAAATTCATTTGAAAGACTGCAAAACCACGATTTGCTAAAAACTGTACTTCAGCATTATAGCCCCACACATCTCTGCAATAAGGTCCATCATGCACCAACACCACCAAAGGTGGTTTCCTATGGACATTAGCTTTAGAAATAGTTAAGTATCCATGTATTTGTTGTCCATCCCTGCTTTTATAACTAACAGGCTGCATATCGGCCATATCGGAACTAATAATATCTGAGTTTACCTCTCCTATTTTTAGCAAACTTTTCTTCTCGAGATTATAAAGATAGTAGGCTCCGGGGGTTTTATCAGTATATCCAAACAGGATATAGTTATTCTCATCCTCGTCATGATCCTTTACTTCTATAATTTCACTTTTTAAAGCCTTACGTATGTTTTTGTAATGCATTTCGGTCGTATCCTGCAGAAAAAAGGTTTTACGCTTATCCAGATTAGTAGATACGTAGGTAATAGTATTCAGTTTTTTGGAAAATGCCGCCTTAATCAGGTCAGCCTTTTTACATTCAAAAATCAGCTTTTCTTCCTTTCCCTCATCGCAGTTAAACTCAACAAGCGCATATTTGTCCCTACCAATATTAGACAGGGCATACAGTCTATGCTCCTTATTCCTAATAAACATAATAGGCTGAATAGAGGTCGTAAAATAATTGGACATCATCTGCTTAAACACAGCATTAGCGTTAGCAGAGCGGTAATACCAAACCTCATTTGTCCCCTTACTTCCTCTTGCTAAACGAATATTATTATTTTCATCAGCATACCACTCAATCACATTTCCCGGGTTCTCAATAATCATTTGTTTTACCGATGTTTCTACATTTAAACGGTAAACATCCGTGTTATCCGGTGTACGCTCATTCATGCAGAAAAGAATCTCCTTATCGCCACTTTTATTATTGTTCTGTATAAAATCCAGCTTACTAATTGTATTACTCAATACTATTTCTTCCTGTCTGCTTCCATTAACAGTAGAAGTATAAAGACCAAACTCCTTACAGGCAATATCTTCAGCAATCATCACTAAATAGTGGTCGCCAACCCAACAGTAATCCCTTATAGATTTCCCTTCAAAGGTAGTTAAAGCATAAGTTTCGTTTGTTTTCAGGCTCTTGATAAACAAATTTAGTTCGCCCCGTTCGTTAGACTTTAAAAATGAAATTAAAAATCCATTCGGTGATATTTTAAAAGAAGACGACTCGGATCTTTTAAAAAATGTCTCAATCGCAATTCTTTTGTGAGAAGAATTATCAATACATCCCCCCATCACTAATGAGAACACAGTGAACAGATATAACAACCTACTTCTTTTCTCCAAAAAATCCAATTGCGATAATATGTGGTATCCTATTTACAATCTATCAAAATAACCAAAACTTTTTATGGCTTAACAATATTTTTAGTAACAAATAAGTTAAGTTAGTACCAATTTAAAAAAGTTTTATATTTTAATACACTGTGAAAAAAATCTTGTCAATTATATTGGTGCTATCTTTGGGAGTATTACCTTCCTTTTCCCAAAATAGGGAAAATTTTAGAACTGCCAATCAACTTTTTATAAATGGCAATTACGCACAGGCCAAAACCCTATATGAGAAGTTATATCTTGATACCGATTTCAAGGAAATTATCCTTGATAATTATATAAAAACCCTGTTAGCGTTAAATGACTTTAACGAGGCAGAAAAGATTGCTAAAAAGGCTGTTAAAGATAATCCTAAAGAAAGCCAGTATTTGCTAACTCTGGCCAGAGTATATCAGAAAAAGGGGAACAATACTGAATACAATAAACTACTCAACAATGTTGTCCAGAATTTACCTGCCGACGAATTTGCCATTAGCCAACTGGCCAATAGTTTTTTTGAGACAAGAGATTACGAACTTGCCATAAAAGTATTCTTAAACGGCAGAAAAGCGCTAAACAATCATTCGTTATTCTCTTACGAGCTCATTAACCTGCATAGATATTTACGTCAGAAAGACCAGCTTACCCAGGAAATACTTAATCTATTGGAAAGCAGAGAAGATTATCTGCCTACTGCAAAGATGAATTTATCAAGAACTTATGAAAATGATGAGGACTACAAAACACTAAAAGGCATTTTACTTAAGAGAGTGCAGAAAAACACCCCGGCAATTACCAACTTCTATGAGCTACTGGGATGGACTTATATGCAGCTTAAAGAATATCCATCGGCTCTGAATCAGTTTATAGCTTTAGACAGCCGTTTAAATGGCAATGGTTCAAAAGTATATGACATTATTTCTATATTGATGGATAACCGCGATTTCGAAAATGCCCAAAAAGGACTCGAATACATTTTATCCAAAGGGAATAATTCTCCCTATTATGTAAATGCTAAAATAGCATTACTAAACGTAAAGAAACTGCAATTAGAAAAAAGTGGACTTAACAAAGATAAAGCTCTGGTATTGGCAAAAGATTATGAAACTTTACTTGCCGAATACGGAAAAAATGAACGCACCTTATTCGCTATCAGAGAACTATCAAAGATTAAAGCCAATTACCTGAACGATACCGAAAACTCAGAAAAACTATTATTGGAAGCTTTGGAATTCAAAGCTTTAAGGCCTGATGAAATTAGCAATCTTAAATTTGACCTTGCTGATGTAAACATATTAAAAGGCAATCCCTGGGAGGCCTCTTTGCTATATGGCCAGATCGAGAAGTCTAACCCTAACACACCGGTTGGACAGGAAGCTAAATTTAGGAACGCCAGGCTTTCTTTTTATAATGGCGATTTCAAATGGGCTAAAGCGCAACTGGATGTTCTTAAAGCATCCACGTCTCAACTTATCGCTAATGATGCCCTGGATTTAAGCCTGATTATTCAGGAACATCTGGAAGAAGACAGTACCAATACAGCACTAAATATGTACGCCCGTTCCGAATTTTTTAGAGAACAAAGACAATTTGAAAAAGCTTTGCCTATACTGGACAGCATTCTCTTAATTTATCCGGGAACATCTTTAACTGACGATGTTATGCTCTCTAAATCCAGAATATTCCTCTCTATGAATAATTTTGAACTGGCAACACAGTCTTTCTTAAAGCTGATAAACGACTTCCCTGAAAGTATCTGGGCAGATGATGCGCTTTATTCTCTAGGCATCATTTATCAGGACAATCTGAACGATAAAAACAAGGCTATTCAATATTTCGAACAGCTTATAAACAACTTTCCGGGAAGTCTTTTTGTAGCCGATGCCAGAACAAGATATCGTTTATTACGCGGAGATATTCTGTAATACAAGAAAGTAATTTAAATTTGCCGAATGATTATCTTTAATGTCACTTCTATTGTAGAAGATAGCGTTCATCAGGATTTCTACAACTTCATGCATGATATATATATGCCTGCTGTTCTGGCTTCCAATAAATTTGCTGACGCCAAACTTTTCAGACTAACCGAACCTGTAAACGAAGGAGTAACCTATTGCGCACAATATACGGCACACTCTCCTGCAGATCTGGAAGTTTACAGAAATGAATATTTACCCGAACTGCATCATAGATTAATGAAACAGTTTCCAGAGAAAATTGTCGTTTTCTCCAGTGTTTTAGAACTTACCCAACCTTAAATGAATATTATTGAAACCCCTATAAAAGATCTTCTTATTATCGAACCTAAAGTTTGGAAAGACGATAGAGGATATTTTTACGAGAGCTATAACGAAAAGCTTTTTAAAGAATTTGGAATAAGCTACAGCTTTGTACAGGACAACCAATCATTCTCACAAAAAGGCACTTTAAGAGGTTTACATGCACAGGCAAACCCTTTTGCGCAGGGAAAACTGGTAAGAGTGATACAGGGTAAAGTACTGGATGTTGCGGTCGATATTAGAAAAGACTCACCTACTTATGGTCAGCATTATTCAGTAGAACTTACCGGCGACAATTTCCGTATGTTTTGGGTACCTCCTGGTTTTTTACACGGCTTTGTAACTTTAGAAGATCAAACCATATTTACCTATAAGGTAACAGGATTCTATGATAAAAACTCAGAAATTGGCGTAATGTGGGATGATAAAGTCCTCAATATTGACTGGAAGATAGATAACAACGAAGTTATCTTATCAGATAAAGATAAACAGCTGAGTAACTTTAAACACTTTGAAAGTCCCTTTTAAAAAGGGACTTTCAAAGTTCTATTTCAGTTTATAAGCCACTACAGATTTTGCATTAAATGTAGGGACATACAACATTTTACTTTTTGCATCATAAGCAAGATCTGCCGTATTCATTTTCCCCTGTACATCTAACATTTTCTCAAAAGTACCATCAGCCTTAACATAGTATATGATACCTGGCCAGCAGGTTACTAAAAAATCACCATTACCAACAGGTTCTATCCCATCGCCGCCTTTTTCAAATCCTTTAGCAATAACAGTTATTTCTTTATTTGCATTTATCTTCCATAATTCCGGTCCGGCCAACACATACAAGTCTGTCCCAATAGCCTTTAGTCCGTTAGCACTTTTCACTTTCTCCATATAAAGCTCCACTTTGTTACCTATTATTTTATAAATAAAGCCTTTTCTGGTATCAGAAACATATACGGTCCCCTTACTATCTACAGTAATATCATTTAAGAAAATAGCATCAGGTACCTCCAGTTTCTCTAATACTTTTCCCTTATTTATATCAATCACCACCACAACATCTAAATCTGCCACATACATTTTGTCTTTATACATTCCCAATCCTTTTGGTGCATTTAAACCTGTTATCCAATTCAGGTTTTTTACAGAACCATCCATATTTAACTGTCCCACACCTCCAATACCATCCTTCACATTTCCCTCACCATCAATTAAAGACACATATAAAGTTTTTGTCTTCTCATGAATGAGAACAGATTCCGGCACCGGAATGGTTTCTTTAGTTTCCCATACTTTCTCCAAAGAATGTTGAGCATTGGCCGAAAACACAGTTATAAGACCAAATGCTGTAGACAATAAAGTTTTCTTAAATTCCATTTCGTGTTTAATAGATTTCTCTAAAGATACAAAACCTGTACTAAACTAAACCAGCTATTTATTAAGCCATATTTACATCAGCTGCACCATAATCAGTCTGTTTAGCTTTTTATTTCGTATGCTCTTTATAACCTGCCAGATTATACCATACCGGAGCACTGCTACCTACCCTGTAAATACCAAACTTAAAGTAATAACCATCGTCATCATTCCGACCAATCAATATCTTTTGATTATTCACAATATGTTTACGTTCAATTTTCCCACGCTGTGTATAGTTCATATTCACATCCAGCTTACCCGGTTTAACCACATTATTTGCCTCTTTGCCATACTTTGTCCAATCAATATCTATTAAAAAAGTAACCCAGCAATCCTTTGGAAACTCTCTAAAAGGCATTTTATAAGCAATTGTTGATGTTTTATAATCCGATGTTACCTCTTCCATAATAGCATGTTTGGTAGGGTCGGCATTATTTCTATCCGTTTTATCTGTTAACCATTTACTATCAGAATTGGCTTTGATATAAAAATATCCTTTTGAAAAACCAAAAGCTAATGGCGGATAACCTCCTTGTTCAACCAGCCAGCCATTAGGTTTGCCCGCTGTATATACAATATTACCATTCTTGTCTTTCACCACGTTTCCATCCTTATCTTTCTTTTCCACTTTGTCGTGAGCAATATTCTTTTTAAAGATCATTTTATCATACAAATCAATAAACTCCTCCGTACTTAAAGTCTTTATCTCCCCTTCTGGAGTAGAAACTAAAGTCCGGTTGGGCATACCATGCCACTGGGCAAAAATTGAAGACACATTCTCTGGCAAGTCAGACGGAACATATATAGAAAATGTATAGCTTTTAGAGCTGGCTTGTGGAGCTGCTCCTTTTCCGTAATGATAAACGGTTTTTAATTTCTGAGCATTAGCAAAACTCTTTACAGGAAGACTTGCAAAATCATCATGCGTAGCATAGCAATAAGAAAACTCTATTCTTCCTTTGGTATCACCCTTTGCATACCCTTCTAAAGAATTATCCTCGTTTTTAAGCTCGAACCGATAAGATGGTTTACCATTAAATAAGTGAGTATAATCATACTGAACGGCGTAAGGTCTGTTAATCCCTACTGCTACCCACTCGTTATCTATTATATCTGCTTTTTTTGCAGTATCTGCCTGAACATTTACCCGCGTTAAGATGGGTTTTAAACCCTGCCCCTGAACAGATATATAATATCCAAAGCACTGAGCAATTAATAAAAATAGGACTCTTGTTTTCATAATTTTTTTGGGATAAGACAATAACAATAAGATTTAGTTTAATCAAAGCTATCCCAAAAAGACTTTTTCCTATTTCTAAATTATGCTAATTACTTTCAATTTTGATTAAATTATTGACCTTGTTTTTGAATGATGAGCGTTTGAACTATGAATGATAAACGATGAACAATAAATGATGAATGATGAACTATGAATGATGAACTATGAATGGATGAACTCTTTTTAAACGAATAACGATAAACAATGAACTATCGACCATCAACCATCCATCCGTTTAAAACTTTCTCTATACTGTATTTTTTGATGTTGGTCTTTTTAAGTTGGTGAGACCAGCTCACTCTTTGCGAAAGATCTTTTGCGCCTTCTCCAAAACTTCCATATTCCGCATAATAGGTCGTTTTTTCTTTATCAGGAAACTGCTTATCTCCTTTCCATGGGTTCCATCCTTCTTTCACAATGTGTGCTCCCATATCTGTATGGATAAATACAGTTTGAGCGTAAGGTCTCCACGGACGACCTAAAAACACTTTACTAACAGAAGCATCTTTAGCTACCAGCTTACAGTTTACAAATACAAAACCGTATGGATTTTCTTTTACCGTAGAAGCTGCTGTGATGTATGAATTGGTTAAGCTTTCTATAGTGCAATTGTAAAAATAGACGGTAGCTGCCCCAAAGATAAAATCGGTTGTCCCATTAATAAAACAGTTCTCGAGATAGTTTCTGGTTCCCGCTTTTGCCAGATACAAAGTATCCTGATTTCCCAGAATATTGCAGTTTTTTACAGCTATACGATCTCCTTCGGTGTGTAAAGCCACTGCTTGCCCAACTCGTCCAGCAGCATTCTCTATGGTAAGATTTTCTAAACTGCAATCATTAGCAGCTATTAAAACGGTGTAGGATGTATAGGTACTAAATTTTGCATTTCCTGTTACATCTATTCCTCTAAAAGGCTTACCAGAAAAATCATCGTAAGTAATTATTGTCTTATCTTTATCTTCTCCTTTTAAAGTCACATTTCTTTTGAAAGAAGGAATAACTATTTTCTCTTTATAAACACCAGCTTTGATAAAAATAGTTACCCGTTTCTCTGCATGATCTCTAACTTTATTTACCGCCTCCTGTATGGTCTTAAAATCACCTGATCCATCCTGTGCTACAACCAGTTCGAACCTATTATCAGTCGTTTGCGCAACACCCATAAACCCTGCAAAAACCATAAATATGATACTTATAACACCTTTCATATCTAAAATTTTTCTTATTTCACAGCTTCAACCCTAAACCAATCTACATCCGCATAACCAGAATCATTGATTTGTGTATCTCTAATGGCATATAATCCTAATGTTGCACCAATCCATTTACCTGGTTTTGCTACAAAAGTATCTCCCACCCCAGTATATTTCTTATCATCTAAACTGTAAAACCAGTTACATTTACCTCCATCAGTAACCTTTACTCTCAGATAAATATATTCATTTGGTTTAATAGAAGTAATCTGTTGTTCTACTTCTTTACCGGTAGTTAGTCCCTTTTTACAAACACCAAAAATCAGACTCTGCCCTTGCTTGGTATTTTTAATAAATAGCTGACTATAATCCTCTCCTACTACAGCAAAACCAGCTCTTTCGTTATCTATTTTCTCGTTACCCTTCAGTTTTATTTTGGCAGTAGCCATAAAGTTATCGGCAGGAAACTTCTGTGTTAGAATATTTGGTACATCTAATAGATTTTTTGTTCCCTCTGGTATCTTTTTAGTGTATAGTCTTAAAGCACCGTTGTTACCTGGCATTAACCATGTTCCATCCGGATTTGCCTGCCATTGCCACTGTTTGCCTAAAAGTGGGGTTTCAAACTCATCAGATTCAGCAGGGTTAGCCATAGGATAGGTTTTACCTACGTTTGGTTTTTTGTATTCCAATACTGGCTCCCCTGTCCCTTTTTTCCCTTTTTCTATACCTATTACGGGCCAATCATTCACCCATTTCATAGGTTGCAAATGCACTACCCTGCCATAGGCGTCTTTATCCTGAAAATGTATAAACCAATCTTCACCTGTCTGAGTATCAACCCAGGCACCTTGGTGCGGGCCATTAATTGGAGATTTTCCCTGATCCATAACAACCCCTCTTTCAAAAGGTCCAAAGATACTTTTTGACCTTAATACCAATTGCCATCCGGTAGATACGCCACCTGCAGGAGCGAACATATAATAATATCCGTTTCGTTTATGCAGTTTGGTTCCTTCAATAGTTGGATCAAGCTCGTGACCATCGTAAACCACTACTCCTTTATCTAAAACTTTATCTCCGGCTTCGTTTAATCTGGCAATTAAAACTACACTTTTTAACCCCGCTCTGCTTCCTGCATAGGCGAAAGACAAGTAAGCTTGACCATCCTCATCCCAGAAAGGACATGGGTCTATCAATCCTTTTCCTTCAAAAATCAATACCGGCTCACTCCAATCCCCTTTTGGATCTTTGGTTTTTAACATATAGATTCCAAAATCAGGATCGCCATAATAGATATAAAATTCACCTTGGTGATATCTTATAGAAGGTGCCCATACCCCATTACCATGTTGAACTTTATTAAAAACAGCTGTAGGGTATTGCTGTGGCAAGGCATGATTAATTATTGTCCAGTTTACTAAATCTTTCGAATGCAAAATGGGTAAGCCGGGGGCATGGTTAAAGCTAGATGCGGTCATATAAAAATCATCCCCTACCCTAATGGCATCCGGATCAGAGTAGTCTGCATTTATAATGGGGTTTTTATATTTCCCGTTACCTAAATCCGGAGACCATACCTTAGATAAATAGTTTGCTGACTTCTCTACTTCTTGCGCAAGCAGCTGATGAGTTGCCAACGTCAATAAAATAAGTCCTTTCTTAAAGATTTCCATTTAGACTCTTAGTAATTAATAGGGTTACAATTAATACAAGTCTAAGGAATTAAGCGATAACCCTTAAAAAATACAGGGACTAAATCTACGCAATCGATGCCGGCAACGTTTTAAATGAGGAGCTTTTGAACGAGGAATGATGAACGAAAGACGATGAACGATAAACGAAAGACGAATAATGATGAACTATAAACAATCCAACTCCGGTCTTCGGACTCCGGACTCCAACTATCTTCCCATTACTTTCCGCAATTGCCCAAATAAATCTTCTGGCCTAAAAGGTTTTGCTATATAGCCATCCATACCTACACTTAACACTTCATTAATTACCTTATCATTTACAGTGGCGGTAAGGGCAATAATGGGTACGCTGGATTTGGTCTTATCTGCAAGCTCTCTTATTTTTTTAGTAGTTTCGTAACCGTCCATTTCAGGCATAAACAAGTCCATAAAAACGATATCGTAATTATTCGACGTAACTTTATCCAGTGCTATTTTCCCATTCTCTGCTATATCTGGTTTAATGTTTTGCTGTTCCAATGTCTTTTTCATAACAAGTACATTGACTGCATTATCTTCTACAACAAGCACTTTTAAATTCGAAAGTCCTGTTAATACAGCTTCTGGCAATATATAACTGGGGACCAACAGCACCGTGGTATAAGGAAACTCTATATCAAATGTAAGCCGGGTGCCTTCGCTAGGTTTGCTTTCCAGTGTTATAGTAGTGTTATAAAGCGCTAAAACCTTTTTTACAATAGAGAGCCCCAAACCCGTACCTCCATAATGTCTGCTGATACTTGGCGAAGCCTGTACAAATGCTTCAAAAACTTTTTCTTGTTGGTTTTCCTCTATACCTATTCCGGTATCTTCTACCAGAAACCTAATCTTCACTTTATCGTTTGTCTGGTTAAGGATCTCACAGGATATGCTTACTATTCCTTTTTCGGTAAATTTTATAGCATTATTCAATAAGTTGAGTAAAACCTGCGTAAGCCTCGTTGGATCGCCATACAAATATTTATCATGCAGTTCTTCTGGGAGATGCAATTGTATATCTATATGTTTTTCTACTGCTTTAATCTTTATGCTGGCGTATATGTTTTTTATTAACTGATTCAAGTTAAAAGGTACATATTCCAGTTCCATCTTCTCCGAATCTAATTTATTGAGATCCAGGATATCATTAATCAGATGAAGTAAGTTCTCTGCGGAAAACCTAAGCACAGATAAGGTTTCTTCCTGGTCTTTCCTCGGAGATTGTGCAATAAGTGCATTTGTAAGTCCAATTACTCCGTTTAGCGGTGTCCTCAGTTCATGAGACATGGTCGATAAAAACTCCATACGGGCATTAGACAGCTCGTTTACACTCTGTATGGTATCATTTAGTTTTAGGTTTGTCTCCTTCAGTTCGTTCTTAGTTTGGGTAAGGTTATTGATATTCTTGCTATACGCTTTAAAGAAGAAATAATGCAGAAAGGTAATCAGGAAGAAATCAAATAGCAATACATAGACATAAACAGGTTTTACTACAACTTCCGGAGCAACCTTTAATAAAAAGTAATCTTTATCTGTAAATGCCACATCTATAATAACGGGCAGCGAATTTAATGTGGAGTAGAACCACCCCCATCTTGGCCCTTTCATGAAAAAGCCCAAAGCAGATGCCATCCAGATATATTGCAGCGTAGCTGCATTTATACCATGCACAAAAATTAACAGATTACCCCAGGCTCCCAATAATGTCATTAAAATAAGTACGGCATGAGACAATGCCCGCCATACATTAGCATAGTACATAAATACTATAAAAAGGGAAGAGAAGAAAAAGATAGTACTTGCCCTTATCAGTTTCAGAAACTGATAATTATAGAAATACGCAAACATTAATGTTAACCCAAATACAGCATAAGCTACAAGAAGATAAAACAGCATACGTACCCGGGCCTGGTTTATCGGGTCGGTTTCCCGTGACACCATCTTTCCTATAAAGCCCTCTATCTTTTTGGAGAGTGTAATCATTGTTGCTTGAAATTAGGCAAAGCCAACCAGCTTATACCTTTCAATATATTAATTCTTATCTGGTAAATAAAACATAATATTTTTATTATTCCTATAATTATGTTTCTTTGATTTCAGGAACTTTCTGACAGACATAAAAGTACTTCATAATCTTTTGATAATAACGAAAAAAGGGGCTGCATCAAAATAAGGACATTGTCATTTCGATGAGTACAGCGACGAGAAATCTCTTTTCTAAGCACTTCTTAAAGAGATCCTTTGACTGCGTTCGGGATGACAAGGTTCTTTTGATACAACCCCTTGTTATAAACTAAAATGTATTAATTAACTCTACTTCTTAATCATCTTAAAGATTTCTTTTTTCATTTCAAACACAACTTCTACTAAATAAACCCCCGGTTTCCAGGCAGAAACATCTACTTTTACCTGATTGGTTAAGGTCTCATTAACCTGTTGCATTATTTTACCATCAATACTATATATATTAATTTGGCTTCCTGTGTTGGCTCCTATCATTACAAAGTCTTCTGCCGGATTTGGATATAAAGTCAGATTGCTTAAACCTTCTATCTTAACAACTTTTAAGTCGCTCTCAAAACGCTCTCCATTTCTATCGTACTGTCTAAGTTTATAATAACTGGTACCATCATAAGGTTGTTTATCTATAGCAGTGTAAAACGCACTTCCATCTGCTTTTACAGATTGTACAACCTCTTCTCTATCTTGTTGTATTTTAATTATTTCAAACCTATCTGCTTTATCCTGATTAAGCACTTTCCAGCTTAGCCTTACCTGTTGTACTCCTGTTGTACTTTTCTCTACCTGCGCTTTAAAGTCTGTAAACTCAATAGGCAGTGTCTCGTTAGGAAACCAATCTATTTTATCTGCTCCGGCAAACATAGGTATCAGGGTTTTTACTGCCGAGGCTGGAAAAGCGGTGTAAGAATAGTATGTCTTTGGATCAAAAACCTGCTCTGGGTTAAACTCATCAAACTTTACTGACCGTCCACCAGGGTTCAACATTGCAGGATTTATCTTCGAAGTAATTACCGGTAATCCAGAGTCATCATATTCATTACCTATTTGTTTCAACCCCGTTGCTACTTTATTTCCTGTTTTTGAAGAAAACGTAGCATCGTTACCTGGCTGATACAATGCATTAAAATCTGCCGAAGCTCTGTCTGCATACATTGGCCACCGGCTATTCAGGTAAAAGTTATTTTCTGCATATACTTGTGACAGATTTGATGCTGCAATGCCGTATAGCATAATATTCTCTCCTAAACAATTTAAAACATGTACTTCGCCAAAACGGACTCTTGGGTTTCTTGAATTGGTATGTAAATAATGATTGGCGTAATGAGTTACTTTCAGGCGTCCTATATCTTTAGCTCCATTACTGTCCGAGTGGCCTATCAATCCTGTTTTCCAGCTGTTTCTGTAAATAGTCCATGATACTGTTACATAGCTTGCTCCATCTTTAATATCAATACCTCCATCAGGGTGCTCTGTGTTAACAGGCATAGTTGTAGGATGCCCCACGGTACAGTGGTCTACCCATATATGGTTTGTTTCGGTATTTCCAATATTGATTCCGTCATCATAATAATCCTGGAATGTGATATTACGGATAATGATATTCTGGCTTCGTTTAACATTGATACCAAAGTTTAATACCACGTTTTTTCTTCCAATAATAGTTAGGTTAGCCTGTTCCTGAATATCCAGCATGTGATTTCCCCAAACGCTAATACCATTTGCAGGAACATCTGGGTAAACACCGGTCTCCAGTACAATAGTTAAAGGGTTATTGCTTATTCCTTTATATTTTATTCTGTCTTTCAGAATCTGGCAGAGTTTATCAAACTCAGATGGTCCGTTAATATAAACCGTATCTTTTTTTGTACCTATTCCGTTAGCATCACCACCTGTAGTTGGCCCGTTAAAACCATCGCCATTAGCTGCTGCAAAACCTACAGGTGTTTTAAAATCAATCTGAATATCATCACTGCTAAAGTTTGCTATAATGTTCTTATTATCAGAAACAGTAATTACCTGTACAGCTGTACTACCAGACAAAGCTCCTCCCCAATTCTCAAATGTTGAACCCAGAATAGATTTTGCTGTAAGGGTAACTTCTGTACCCGCAGTATATTCGCCCCCTGCAGGAGATAAGCTTACTTCTCCTATTCCGTTAACAGTTACATTTACCTTATAAGTTTGTATCTGCTGAAATTGAGCGGTAATGTTTTTATTGCCATCTACATTAAATGTTTTAGGATTCTCTGTACCCAGGATATCACCTCCCCAATGCAAAAACTTAAGGTTTGCTTTTTCCTCAGCCAATAAGGTTACTTCTTCACCATCATAATATTTATTACCTCTTCTTTTTGGAGAAAAACTCACTATACCTTCATTATCTGTGGTTACATTAACAGTATACGACGTACATGGAGCACCAGAAAGCTCTATCTTATCCAGATTAGGTCCATCTGTTAAATCCCAGGTTAACTGAATATTGTTAACCCCTGCCTGTAAATTTACCGCAACAAGCACATCGCTCCAATCTGTAAATAATGCCCCCGTTTTAGGGAAAGATACATTTTGTATAAAGACATTGTTTACATAAAGTTCAGCCGTACGGTCGTCATCCTTTGCAAAGGCATAACGGATTTTCATAGTTTGTACCCCTGTAGTTTGCTGACAGACTGCAAAAGTTATCTGATTATCTCCTCCCGATAAGAAATCAATAAACCCCGATCCTGAGAAACCGGCATGCTGTGTATCTACTTTCCCTGTAAAATCGGCATCTTCGGCTTCGTAAGTTGTAAATGTTTGATTAGGGTCTACAAATACTACAGAGACCGTCCAGTTTTTAGTGGTACCGTCTTGTGCAGTTACCGTATAAACAACATTTGAAGAGAAATCAAGAGCTGCCCCAATAGCAGGATTAACAGTTGCATGGGCAGAAACCCCCAGTGTAAGCGGTATTAAGTTAGTAACAGAAATCCCTATAGGCATAGTTACCAATATAGTTGCTGATGCAGAATTAACAGCAGCACTACCTATCTGATCTGCTGATAGTTTAAAATCAGTAATCTCTTTCTCCGACGATAAAATCTGATGTACCGTAACTACCCAGTCTTTAGTTGTAGTACCATCTTCTGCCAGCACAGTATAAGTTATAGGCGAACTAAAATCCTGAACAACCTCTTTGGCCGGAGTAATAGTAGCACCACTGGATAATGTAATAGCAGTTGGCGCTGTGTTAAGATTAGTTCCCGAAGCAACATTTATATCTATTGTTCCATTGCCATAACTGATGTTTTCCTGCCCTATCTGTCCGTTTATTTTGAAAGACAAAACTTCAACATCAGAGCTAACTCCCTGGGTTGCTTTGTACAAAGTAAGCACATCTAAATTAGCATCACCCGTTCCTTCGTTTACAATTTTAATTCTCCTTATTGCAGCTGGAGCAATAACAGAAGCATAATTTGATGTATTTACTTCATATAGATTGGTACAGGCGGTATTACTGCTATTAGTTACTACAGTAGTTAACAGCTTCCAGTCCATATCGCCAGAAGTTGTAGGTGTAGCATAAATATGGAAAGTGCGTACCTGATTGGCTGGTTCTTTAAAAGTTAACCTGCTAAGTCCATCCGGTAAAACAGGCGTAACAGCATAAGCATTTTGGCTTTTTAGTAAGCGCAAGCCTTTTGATCCCTCACAAAAACTCCCTGCCCTATATGCATAGTAAAATGTCCAATTCCCTGTCTCTGTGGTAATAGACGTAGGGGTAGTATAAGCACTGCCCGATGAACCGGTTATATTGGTACTTTCAAAACCTTCTGTCCAATAAGCATCTTGTGCCTTTAAGGGTGTTACTATTCCTAACAGCACAAAACAATATAAGAAATAGATTAACTGTCTGATTTTTTTCATACTTGATTATTTTGAGTGATTTATTTGATATAATAGGTTCTAATTGTAATAGAAAAGAACTGCAAAACAGGTTAACAACAGGCATAACAAAGCCATGAGACTATCTTAGTTGTCTCCTCCAGTAATTGGAGCAAGCTTTGAATTTACCTCAGGGGTCTCTTCACAGAGCCAAACAACTGTATTTAAGGTCCCGAAACAAGTTTGGGATAACCTAAATGGTTCAAATACATGACGAAGCAATCTCTTTTGGCACTACGCTCATAGCTTTTTTATAATCGAACTCCTATCTTATTAATGAAAGGCTGCATAACCTATTCTTTAATAAACTTATACCGGTCTTTAACTATAGTACCAGCCACCTGTTGTAAAATGTAAGCCCCCGCATTCAAAGAAGTTATATTAATAGCCTTACTGCTTTCTTCTTCAGAAACATGAATAGAAAGCACTTTCTGGCCATGGGTATTTAAAATCTGTAAAGCAGTTATACTCTTGTCCCCAATTTGTACATTCAATACATCTTGTGCCGGATTAGGATATACAGAAAGTACAGGCCCCTTTTTCAGTTCAGCCACAACCACATCACTATACTGATATTTAGCATCATGATCCAACTGCTTCAAACGGTAATAAGCCTTTCCTGAAAGAGCATTATAATCAGTATAAGTATAATGATGCACCCCCGAAGTATTATTGCTGACTTTAGTATCTATTGGCTTAAACTCAGTGCTTTCCGTTCTTCTTTCAATAACAAATTCTTTGGTATTTACCTCGTTAGTAGTTTGCCAGTTCAAGGTTACTGAACTATTTTGATTGTTAGGTTTTGCCGTGAAAGAAAGGAAGTTGAGGGGGAGGGTATACTCTGAGAAACCCGCAATTATTTTGTAAACTCTTGTAGTTGCATTTACATCAGTAGCATCAAGCCCATTACTAATCCTGATATACTTTGTATTAGCAGGAAAAACAAAAGATTTTTCTGCCCCCGGTACAGTTGTTTTAACACTATTATCTGTATATGTATTAGTTGCACTCGCATCATTTCCATAAGTAATAATAGGATTAGATTCCGTAGAATTCCCGGCTCCTCTATAATAAATAGTAATTTTCTTTATATCGCTAACAGATGTAATAGAAATATACTTTGCGGTTCCTTTCCCTATTTCTATATATTTATAGTCCCCATCTACCCTTGCTATACTTCCACTTGCTCCCCCTCCTATTGTTATTCCTCCTTGTGTATAATCATTAAATGTAGTATTTGCCGTGATGGGAAAATATTCCGCAGTCACATCAAAAGTTAATTCTTGTGCCTTAACATAAAACGTTATAGACATAAGATAGCATAAAATTGAAAAGTAAAGTTTTTTCATAACATATGTGTTTAATTGGTTTAACATTATAACTGTAGAAATAGAATAATCTAAATCATAATACGATGTCTCTTCTTCATTAATTGGTCAATCAATTTTAGCAAGTTTAAAACTGAAAATGAAGCATTTACAAAACAAAATCCACGCAATCGTTGCCGGGAACGATATAGGTTAATGAAGACTAGAGACCAAAGTTGGATTGTTTATAGTTCATCGTCTTTCGTTTATCGTTCATCATTAAAAAGTTCATTATTTGTTCATCGTTCAAAAGCTCATCATTTAAACCAGTTCATCATTCCCCTTCTTCCAATATTTCATATTACATAATTTTTTATTATTAGAGTTTATTTATATATTTATAACAACCAGTTATAGATAAAAAGCTAACGTCAATCACTTGCGTTTTTATCTTGTGTCTTAAGCCTTTTTAATTTTTAACATAAACTTTATAAATCATGGCAGTATTACACAAAATCAAAGCTTATCTGTATGATAATCTTTTAACCAAAGACAAACCCAACGATTTTATTGCTCGTACCATAAGTGAGCGATCGTTGAACGTAAAACAAATCTGCAACGAAGCAGTAAACCGGGGCGGTGCAGATGTATCAGCCGCTGCTATGGAACATGCTACCGAGTTATTCTTAAAAGAAATGGCTTATCAGCTATGCGATGGCTTTTCGGTAAATACAGGCTATTTCAC
Organism: Pseudopedobacter beijingensis; assembly: GCF_042678145.1. Lineage (NCBI taxonomy): Bacteria > Pseudomonadati > Bacteroidota > Sphingobacteriia > Sphingobacteriales > Sphingobacteriaceae > Pseudopedobacter > Pseudopedobacter beijingensis. The sequence goes on from NZ_JBHUDG010000005.1 coordinate 59,076, forward strand.
GGCATCGGTAACTATTAAAGGTGTTTTCGACAGTCCTACCGAAAACTTTAATCTCCGTAAACAAAACCTGATGTTCCGTTTTGCACAGGGTGACCGCTTAAGAGCAGAAATCCGCAATATTGAAGTAAATATACTGGGTCTAGCAGATACAACAGCCATTATTTTACAGGTAGAAGATAAAAAGAGTGGTACCATTAACGATTTACTAACACCAGGCCGTAACCTCAAAATCATTGGACAGAAGATAAGAGTTTCTGGCGATAATTTAACCAATGGTGTCTTCTTCATCAATCTGGAGACCCTGGTAAGTACACCAGTACCTGCGGAAGATATAGTAATTAACAACCCCTCAGAAATAATGGTTATTATCCCTGATTTGGATGTTGGAAATTATCGTTTAGAAATTACAACCCAGTACACAATAAACTATACATTAAAAGAACCACGCACCGCTATTTTTGATAAAGAACTAACTGTAATAGGATAATAATAAAGCTTGCAAACAGACACATTTAATAATACCGAACGGTTACGGTCATCGTAACCGCTCGATTGAGGTCATCGTAACCGCCCGATTGAGGTCATCGTAACCGACCGATTGGGGTCATCGTAACCGACCGATTGGGGTCATCGTAACCATTCGGTATTGAATGCTTACTCTATAATATATTATCAGTTGATGGTTTCTTCCCTTAGCTTATCATTTCTCCTTAGCTGAATACATCATAACTTATACAGTTTTCTCCATTCCGCTATGCTCCAATCGAAATGATGTTGAAACCAGAAGTTCATCGTTAAGCAGTTCTTGTCCATCATTCCCCATTCATAGTTCATAGTTTATCATTACTTCATCATCATTCATAGTTCATCATTAAAACCCTTCTTCAAAGAACCCATTCCCCAAAACTTCAGCTACGGTATAATACTTTGCTTCCTCATCCGTTAATTGATGCGACCAATTAACCCTCTGTTCTGGTTTAAATCCCTCTCCTATGTTTTTATACTCAGCATAAAAAGCAGTTTGCTTATTAGATTCTTTTCCCCAAAAGTCCCAACCTTGCGGTTTAATGTGTTTTCCTAATTCGCAATTGATAAAAACCGTTTTTGCGTAAGGCCTCCAGGGTCTTCCCAAATAGTAGGATGCCCCTTCTTCTCCTGTAATTTTGCAATCTTTAAATACATAACCGTATTTTACGGTATCAGGAGTGGATGCGGCAGTAATAAACGAACCTCCTTTCTTACAATATATCTCACATTCCTTAAAAAATGCAGTAGAAGACCCGAAAATAAAATCGGTAGTTCCTTCTATATAACATTTATTAAACAATAGTTTGGTACCACGCCCATAAGTATATAGAGTATCCTGGAAGCCCAGGAAATGGCAATTCTTAAAACGTACCTGATCTCCTATTATTTGTACGGCTACGGCTTGTCCTACGGGACCTGACGAGTTTTGAAAGGTAATATTCTCTGCAGTAAAACCATCTCCATAAATATAAAAGGATGCCGACCCTGAGGTTCCCATCTCTTCCCCAAACTTGTTTTTCTTGGAAGCGTAATCGTCATAGGTGAGGACTGTATGCTCTGCACTTTCGCCTACAAGCTTCACATTCTTTTTAGAACCGGGCAATATTAGCTTTTCTTTGTATATACCGTTCTTAATAAAGATAAGGGTTGGGTTTTTCCGAAAATCGGGAACTGCGTTAATGGCTTCCTGTACGGTCTTAAAGTCTCCCTCTCCTTGCCCATCAACTATAAAATCGTAGTTGTTTGCAAATAGTTGGCTTACACTACAAATTAATACAAGTAACAGTCCAAGTGTCTTAATTTTATACATCTTATTTATATAGTATCTTCTTTACAAGAATGCAGTATATAATTGCATTATCCCAATCATTTCTCCCTATTATTCATTGCTCTGGTTTCCTTTTCTCTATCATCCTTACCACCATGGAGGGATCTCCAACTTTAACTGGTTAAATGATGAACTACCTTCTATTTATCTGAATCACGGATTATACAGGATTATTGGATTTCACAGATTTGATAAGTATAGTGCACTTGTATCAGTGTAATCTTTTAAATCAGTGATTCTGACAGCAAGAATTTGAAACAGATCTTTCGACTCGCAAGCTCGCTCAAGATGAACTCCTGCTCCCTCCTTTTACGTTATCCCGACCGCAGTGGAGGGATCTCTGTCAAAAGCTCTTCTGCCGCAGCTTTAACATCGTTAATTCTCAATTTGTTATATAATTTACCAAAGGTGATTTTATCTCCTTTAACTCTTTTGCAACCAACTCTGCCATATAGCGGGCCCCCAATTCATTAAAGTGGGTATCATCTTTAACTCCTTCAGGGTAATTGGGGTTTTGTCCCTCTTTCAGGTGTAAAAACAACAACTTAGATTTCTCTTCGCCAAACTCCTGTAATAGCAGCATACTTTTCTCGCTAAGATCTATTAAAGGGACTTGCATTTCGTGGGCAACATTCCTTACCAACTGTGCATATTCTTTATGTGTATCTACAACTTTTCCGTGGGTATCAAATTTTCTACGGGCTACCGGTGTTATTAAGATAGGATTTGCTTTCTTCGCTCTTGTTTCGTTTACATATCTCTTTAAGTTTTCCTGAAACTGAGCAGGGGTAGTTGCTGATTTTTTTGTAGGTACTTCATCATTATGCCCAAATTGGATCAAAACATAATCATCTGCTTTCAATGAATCTAAGATAGCAGTCCATCGTCCCTCATTTATAAAAGACTGGGTACTTCTACCGTTTTGCGCTCTGTTATCTACTTCTGCATTCTGATTAAAAAACCAGGTAAAAGGGACTCCCCAACCGGTTTCGGGATATTTATATTTAGCCTTTTGTGCAAGGGTAGAGTCTCCTACTAAATATATCTTTATCTTCTTCTGTGCTGTACTAAATGAAGTTAACAGTAATACCAACAGCAATAAAACGGGCCTATTTACGCTTACTTTTCTCATTAACCAAACTGTTTAAATAAAGTTCTAAGTAGGTGTACCCAGAGCCCTTTTCGTCAAACTTTACCGCATCAGCAGGGTCATTTGGGTTTAATCCATTTGCTTTTTCCCAGCTATCTGGTATACCGTCTTTATCTGTATCTACTACTGGTTTACCGTCTTTTAAAACAGGCCAGCCGCCAACATCTTTTTGTGAGTCTATAATCCCGTTTTTATTCTTTCCGTTCTGTGATATTCCTAACCTTACCTCTTCTATTATTCGGGCATCTACAGCATCTCTTACATAACTGGCTCCTGCTTTTGCCAGCACGCTGAGGTAGGCATCTTTTGCAGTTTGTAGGGTTATATTGTCTGTTTTAAACGGATTGTTTACCCTTGCCGAGTCTGGTGCTTTACCCTGTACTCCCCCATCCCAATTGTTTTCACTTACTTGCTGGTTACCCTCTATTAAATTGCCTGCTATGTAAAACTGACCGTAGGGCGACCATACTTCTACCAACCTGTTCCGTCTGGCCTGATGGGTAGCCAAACCGGGTTTGTAGTAATTATTAATCATATTATACTTTCCTTTCTCGCCTCCGTAAGCACTGTTCATCCCCCAATTGTAAATAACATTATTAGCAAATTCAACCAACTCATCCTCTCCGTTTAAAGTGGTTGATGAACCACTAAATCTTGGGTTACGACTGTTATGATTAGCTAACAGATTATGGTGAAAGGACGCATTTTCGCCTCCCCAGATACCTCCATAACCATGCGCTCCTTTTGCGTGAACCGATTGGTTAAGACTTTCTGATATAATACACCATTGCATGGTGAAATTTTTATTATGATAGAATGAAGCACATTCATCAGTAGCCCAGCTCATAGAGCAATGGTCTATGATGATGTTTTGATTATGACGGTTTCCCCCGATGGCATCACCTTCATAGCCTTTTTCATCTCCCATCCTAAACCTCATAAAGCGGATAATAACATTATCTGCTTTTACATTTAATGAGTAGTTTTTGATGCAAATACCTTCGCCTGGTGCAGACTGACCTGCTATGGTAACATCTGGATTATTGATGTTTAGAGGTGATTCCAATTCTATATTCCCGGCTACCGCAAACAGGATAGTTCTGGGGCCCTTGGTAGCTATAGCCTTTCGCAAACTGCCATCGCCAGAGTCGTTTAGATTGGTTACATAAATAACCTTTCCCCCTCTGCCACCAGAGGTATATTTTCCAAAACCTTCTGCCCCGGGAAAAGACAGAGTTTGCGCATAAGACGAATGAAAAGCAAGTAACAGACCTATCAGAAGAATTAGTTTGTTTAGACCATTATCCATGGTCCATGGCCTATAGTCCATGGTTAATAGTTCATCATTATTCATAGTGTCTCTTTCATCATTCATCATTAAAAGTTCATCGTTTATTGTTCATCATTTAAACCCGTTTATCGTTCATCATTCATGATATCCCTCTTAAGTCTCCCCTTATAAGATTGATTTATTGGATTTGCTTTTCTGTTATCTCTTTAACCAGACTATTCATGTACACTTCTATGTTATCATAGGCTGTACTTAAGTTACGTCCATTAGCATTTGCCTTTTTAGGATCTAATCCGTGGGCAATTTCCCATTCATCCGGCATACCATCACCATCGGTATCTAATAAAACTGTGGTCTGTTTTAGTTCTGGCCAACCGCCAACATCTTTTTGTGTATCTATTATTCCTGATAAACCAGAGATACTTCCTTTAAAACCAGCCGATTTATCTTTTACCTCTTTACAAATCCTGGTATCTACGGCATCTCTCTTATAACTTGCCCCCGCATACAATAAAACAGCGTTGTAGGCTTGCTCTGCTGTATGTACAGCAATAAGCTCCGCAGCAAAAGGTATTAGCTTCTGAACCATTTCTTTGGTTATTCCCGGATCAAAATCCATTCCTCCATTCCAGTTGTCACTGGTTGTAGTGGCATTTCCATCAACATAATTTCCGGTCACATAGAAAGTTCCGTATCCCGGTGCATAATCCGTTGGATTTGGAGCTCCGGTAGCATCGTCTTTGGAAACCTGCATAATTCTTTTGCTTTTGCTGGAAGGGGTTGCCGGACCTGGCTTATAATAATTATTTACGATATTGTATTCTCCGTTTTCGCCCCCGTACGCACTATTGTCTGACCAATTGTAAATAACATTGTTCCGATAATCTACCTTATCTATTCCGTACTTACCCATTTTGGTTCCACTACCCTTACTATATCTTTTTCCACCGTCAAACCTTGGGTTTCTGCTCTTATGATGTGCTAATAAGTTATGATGGAACGTTGCTGGACTGCCTCCCCAGATACCACCATAGCCATGTGCTCCTTTCTGATGTCCTGAGTTATTCATGCTTTCGGAAATGATACACCATTGCATGGTAAAATTCTTATTATGATAAAATGAGGCTACTTCATCTATAGACCAGCTCATAGAACAATGGTCCAGTATTACGTTCTCGGTTTCTCTGCCTCCTATAGCATCATCTTCTATGGTTGCCACATTGGTATCACCCAACCTAAAACGCATATAACGGATAATAACGTTATTTGCCGATACCACAAAGTCATAATCCTGCAAACATATCCCATCTCCGGGAGCTGTTTGCCCGGCTATGGTAATATCTCCGTTCTTAATGCTCAGCCTACTTTTCAGTTTAATATTACCCGATACTTCAAACACTACAATACGCTTGCCTGTCTGGTTTATGGCATCTCTTAAACTGCCTGTTCCTGAATCGTTAAGATTGGTTACTTTAATCACTTTTCCACCACGACCTCCTGTTGTGTTTTTACCCCAACCTTCTGCCCCGGGGAAGGCATAAGCTGTTTCTTCTACGGGTTGAGGTCCTCCGCTATCTCCGTTACCAGGACCTTCGGTACCTCCTTCTTCTTCTTTTACAGTGGTTTTATCTTTTTTGCATCCTATTGCCGATAAGAAACTCAGCAATACACACATTACAAGTAGTTTTTTCATATTGAATCTGGACAAGCATCAATAAAAGTATCCAAAAAGCGCTTACATCCATCATTCTGAACTTGTTTCAGCATTTGAAATGTAGCTTACGAAGAGGAGACTGTCTCAAATTAGTGCTTTTTGTCAGGCTGAGCCCTTCGTCGGGCTCAGGATAAACTCTGTCGAAGCCTCTATAGTGCCACTCAAAGCATATTTCGACAAGCCTGTACTGAGCTTGTCGAAGTGCTCAATATGACAATTCCTGTTTATGAGACAGCCTCCTATATTTAATTGCTATCTCCACCTTGGGTCGCCCGCAGTAGACTTACCTACAAAATCTGCATCTTTAATGGTAAAGTTTGCATTGGTTGGGTCTTTGAATAAGTCTGTTGAGGTGCCTGAGTATTCTTTTGCTCCTGCATCTTTCTTTTGCGTAATCGAATTGCCAGAAAACACACAGTCGCTTGTATAATAACATCCTTCCATCACTGGTAACCCGTTAGCGCTATCTATCCATTTGGCATTTGTTGATTCCATTGTTTTTCCAAAAATCACATTCTTCACTTCAAAAGTGGACGGATTATTGGGATTATTGGCTGAGTAACGAACGAAGTAATACCCGTTACGGATAAAGTTATCAAATGTACAGTTACTGATTTTTAGAGATGTTCCTATTACACCGTCTTGTCTTATAAAATAACTGAATTTATAAAATGTACTGTTGGTTATAGAGATATTATCAATCTTAGCAGAATTTGCCCCATTGGCAAATATAATCGCATAGGTGTTATTAACGCTAAAATCTCCTATTATACAATTATCTATGGTTAACGTACTTATCTCCTGACCTGTTTTTTGCAGTCTTATAAACGAGTTGGCAAAAGCCCCTGCTGTTTCGCAATTCACAAAGGAAAGGTTAGTTATTTTCGCATTGTCATTACTTGCATTAATAATATAATTTGCACCTCCCCCCTGCTTAAGAATTACATCTTCAAACTTCACAAAGTCTAATGTACCGCTATAGTTAAACTCTTTCTGTACATTAAGAATTGCCCTGTCTCCTTCAAACGCAGCACCACTCATAATCTTAATAGATTTATTAATGGTGTAATTATTGACATTATAGGTTTCTCCTCTTCTGAGTAGAATGGTTGTTCCTGATTGTAGTCCGGGATCTGTTAGTGCAGTAGTCAATGCATCCGGATCTCCTGATATATTTCTCAAATCAATAACATCGCCAGATAAGGACTCCTTAGTAGTAAAAGTAACTGTTCCGGCAACTTTACTTTCTCTGTAAATTCTGGCGGTATAAGCTGTGCTTCCGGTAAGGCCATCAATCTCTATCTTACCTGCATCCAGTTCTGTCTGCGAAAGCGGATAATCCGTACTATTGTTATCCTTATCTGTTAAAACTATTTTTGTTAGTGTATTATCTTTAGTCCATCTTAATATAACTGCATTATCCAGAATGTCTGATAAACTAACAGGAGAGAACATCTGTTCTACGCCTGTTTTAAATTTAATTGACATCCATTTTGAGTCATCATTACCTTCTCCTAAAGCTTTTACTCTTACAGAATAGTCTGTTCCTTCATCCAACCCTGTAATGGTATAGGGCAATTCAGTTAGTCCTACTTCTGCTACTTCCATCGGTTCTCCGGAATAGTCTTCGTTTCCATTCTTAAATAACTCCAACCTATATGAAGCAGCATTGGTTACTGATTTCCAGCTTAAACGCACACTGGACAGGTTAAAAACAGTAGCCTCAAACCCTGATGGGGAAAATGCTCTTGATGTTTCGAGAGTGGTAATCTCTGAAAGAATATTATCTGAACAACTATAAATAGTTGGACATGCTAAAAGCAGAGATAATGCTATTATTTTCGTATTTCTCATCGTTTGGTTTCTTTAGAAATTAATACCATCATTATTTAACATTCCGTTAGAAGTATCCAGGAATACTTGCCAAATAGGCCAATACTGTCTGGTATTAGGGTCTTTTGTAAATAAGCAATCCCAATATTTATCTTTATCTGTATCACCTACTAGTTTCCATGCTTTATTGGATGCATAAGAAGCGCCGGCTACATCTGTATCTCCAAAATTTAAACCATAGATTTCTACTGTTTCACCATCTGCTTTAGTCTTATAATAAATCTTGGCTGGTAACTGATTATAATTAAATACTTTATCAGGAAGTCCATTACTGTGTTCTATGTATACTTCTCTGGCTTCTAGTTTTTGGAGTTTCTCTTTAGCAACGTTTAACTGAGCACTTAGCATGTTCCAACGGATTAGGTCTGCTTTTCTCAACATCTCTCCACAAAACTCCAAAGCTCTCTGGTGTCTTATTTCTGAAAAGAATGCATCTTTAGATACTGTGGCATCAGCCAATATGGTTGTTACTTTACTACTGTTAGAAGGGAACGCCCTGTCCAGAACATCTTTCAGATAGGTACTGGCTGCTCCCGGACCATCTAATTCATTTATGGCTTCGGCTGCCATCAATAGAATATCCGAATAACGCATATATATCCAGTTTAGTCCATCATCATTGGTCGAAGTTACTCTTCTTTTCATCCACTCGTATCTATATTTCCCAAAATACAAGGCATTCAGACTTGAAGGATCTTGTATTCCATCTTTCCATTTATAGGGTACTACAGACACATCTCTTCTTACGTCTTCTTTATCATACTCATAAAGCATTAAGGCATTTGGTCCTACTGTACCACCTTTATTTTGTCCTGTATATTTATCTTCTGTTTCGTGTTTTACTCCCAAATCAAATATTACCCTTCCTCTACCTTCACTAAAAGGAATTTCCCACATAGACTCTAAACCAGCGGCAGTAGATTCTTCATTAAGTTTCCTAAATACTTCTTCAAAACCCAATAACCTTTGTTTACCGCTTTCTATAATATCAAGACATTCTTTTTTGGCTATTTCGTACATTTTGGTACTTTCCAGATCTGGATCGGTACTTTTACGTATGGTCCCGTCCATTCTCTGTGCATACCCTCCGGCATATAATGCAATTCTTGCTCTAAGCCCTTTTGCAAATGCTTTATTTACTGTTTCTACAGATGATGTAGCCGATGTTTCATTGGGCCATGCCAATAGACCAGCTGCCTCATCAAGATCGGCCAGTAGTTGTTTATAGATAATATCTCTGTCTGTTCTCGGCAGGTAAGCAGTTTCTGAGGTTACAGGCTCAAACCTTGCCGGAATATCTCCCCAGCCTTTAATCAAATCACCATACAAAACTGCTCTCAGGGTCAATACCTCTCCCAGAATTTGAGCCAGTTCTGGATTAGACTCTACATTACCGTATTTTCTTAACCCTCTGATAGCTATATTAGCTCTCTCGATACCTTCGTAAGATTTAGCCCAAACATTGGTTTCTTTATTCATTTCGGTATTGTTTGCGTTTGTATTGTAGTTTGACAAACGGGCTTTATCTGTTGTGGGAGTTCTTAAGCTATTAAAAACTTCAACATCTGTATTGGTTCCATAATATACCAGATATCTCCCTCTGTACGATTCTGTTTCGCACATAGACTGGATGATTCCGGTAACAGTTCCTTTAGCCAACCCTGGAGTGGAGAATATAACCGACTCGTCCAAAGAAGATTTTGTTGGAGCATCCAGGGTTTTACTGCAACTGCCCAAAAAGGTAAGTGCCGATAGCGTGAATAATATATTTGCAATCTTTTTCATCTTTTCCAATTAAGTGTGTTACTAAAAATTAACATTCAAACCAAACACAAAAGACCTGCTTCTGGGATAGGCTGAATAATCTACGCCTGGTGTAAGTGGAGTATTACGTCTGGTAGATACCTCCGGATCAAAACCTGAGTAGTTTGTCCATAACCATAAATTATATCCTGAAGCGTACACTCTTAGTTTTTGCATTTTCAATCTTGAAGAAATAGCATTTGGCAATGTATAACCAATTGTAAAGGTTGATAGTCTTAAGAAGGATCCATCTTCAATTGCCCAATCTGTTAATGCAAACTTTTTCATATATGGAGACCACATGGTTGTATTAGCATTCATAGCTTCCAATTCGGCCGGGTCATTGCTAATCGTTCCATCAGAACGAAGATTGGTCCAACGGTTGCCTGTTTCCATAATAGACAACATATTTCTTGAATGATACTTACTGGTTGATGTGTATTCTATTTTATTTGCATTATATACATCGTTTCCATAACTCCAGTTAAAAAATGCTCCCAAGTCAAAGTTATACACTCTGGATACGATAGAAAAACCTCCTGTATGTAATGGATTTGTGTTTCCTATAATGGTTCTGTCGCTTGCATCTATTTTCCCATCTTCTGTAAGATCTTTTATCTTAATAGAACCTGGACGGATTTCGTCCAGAACATCACTGGAGGTTGCATTTCCTAAACCACTTTTCAGCACCCATTTTCCATTAATATATCCGTCAAAATCAGAAACTTCATATCTTCCTTCGCTTATGTATCCGTAAATACGACCTATTGAAGCACCTTCTGCCACTAAATAGTCAGCATTTATTTCGCTAGATGCCCAACCAGAAGATCCGGTTATATTCTTTACAGAACCTAAAGAAATCACCTTATTTCTATTCATATTAATATTAGCGTTTACGGTTAAATCAAAGTTCTTCTTACGTATAGTATTCCAGTTTAATGCAAACTCCAGACCTTTATTTTCCGTTTCTCCTAAGTTTCGGTATTGGTAATCGTATCCTGTTCCCGGTACAGGGAATTGGATAAGCAAGTCTTTTGTTCTATTCAAGTAGGCATCTACTGTGGCATTAACCTTTGAATTAAACAAAGAAAAGTCTAAACCCAGATTGCGCGTAACTGTTGTTTCCCATTTCAAATCTGGATTTGCCATAGTTTTAGATGGTGCCCAATAGTTATTGGTACCGTTTACCCAGGATGTTGTAGAGTTTTGAAAAGATTGTGTCATTTGACCAGAGGGAATATTGTTATTACCCGCCGCGCCATAGCTGGCTCTTAATTTTAAATCTGCCAGCCAGGACTTTGTGCTTTCCATAAAGCTTTCCTGAGATATTCTCCATCCCGCAGAAACGGAAGGGAAATACCCCCAGCGGTTTCCTTCAGAGAATTTAGAAGAACCATCTGCTCTGAATGTAGCACTTAACAGATATTTGCCTTGATAGTCATAACTAGCTCTTCCAAAAAAAGACAGTAGCTTGTCATCAGGTGACATGTAATTGTCTATTGAATAAGCCTGCCCTTGTGTGGATAGTTTTCTGGCATTATCAAAATCAAATGTTTTAGGAAATCCGTGTACTGCGGTTGTTAAGATTGCCTCTTCTGTTTTAATAAACTCTTGTCCAGCTAATACATTCAGGGAATGATCTTTTGGAAGCACCTTCTTAAAGTCATAACTCAAGGTATTTGTATTTCTAATAATGTTCCGGCTGGTATTTGTAAAAATGACAGCGGGATGCTCTTTATTTTCACTTGCTGGAATATTTCTCACATAATAGGTAGTGTTTCCATAGAAACGATCCTGATCATTCCTATAATTGTCATACCCTATTTCTGAACGAAGTTTTAGATTACTTACAATTTGATAATTTAATGCTCCATTCAGGTTATAAGCCTTACGCCCTACATATTGATCATTGTCTGATAGAGCTATTACAGGATTATATAAGTTAAAATCATCATCAGTATCTGTTGAATTGGTTAATCCTCCTATAGCAAAAGGGGGATAAATCATAGCATGCTTCAACCTCGAATCACCTGAGGAAATCTCTTTTTGCTCATTCGCACCTCCGCCTTTTATTTTTGTATCAGCATAACGAGCACCTAAATCAAGTGTTAACTTATCATATAATTTATGATTCAATTTAAAGTTGATATTCTGTCTCTCATAATTAGAAAGCTGCATAATAGCCTTATCCTTGATTAAACTATGACTAACACTGAATTTGGTTTTTTCTCCACCTCCACTAATGTTAAGGTTCTGATTGTAGGTACTCCCTGTTCGTCCAAAAACAATCTCTTGCCAATCATTAGATTCTACCTCTTTATATAAATCTATATCCTGATAATTTCCAAAATATTTAGTGTAATCGTTGGGTTTATTGGCTAATAACGACCTTTCATATTGCCAGGTTGCATAATCATAGGGTTGCAAAACATCTAATTTATTCGCCAGATTCTTCGGCCCTCCAAATACATTAAAGCTAATACTTGTTTTGCCTGTTTTACTGTTTTTGGTTGTAACCAAAACAACGCCATTAGCTCCTCTTGAACCATAAATCGCCGTAGAAGAAGCATCTTTTAAAATATCAATAGACTCAATATCCTGAGGAGCGATATCGGAAATAGAAGCTACAGGAAATCCATCTACAATGTATAATGGGGAATTATCTCCAGTAATAGATCCACCTCCTCTTACTCTGACTGTCATTTCTGCTTCAGGAGATCCCTCGGTTGATGATATATTTACACCTGCAACCCGACCTTGTATCGCTTCTAATGCAGAAGAAACCGGTGCAGCTGCAATGGTTTCAGCACTAACAGAAGCTACAGCCCCGGTTAAATCTTTCTTTTGAACCGTACCATAACCAATAGCTACCACCTCATTTAACATAGTGGCTTCCTGTTCCAGCACAACATTGATTGAAGTTTGGTTTCCCACAGTAACTTCCTTTGCTTTAAACCCAATATACCTAAAAACCAATACGGCATTAGATACAGTCCCCGGAATATTAAGGGTAAATTGGCCGTTTACATCAGTCTGGGCTCCTACTGTACTGTTTTTGATGTTAATCCCAACACCGGCCAGTGGTTCTCCGGTATTGTCACTAACCTTTCCTTTTATCTGCTTTGTTTGAGCATGTATAGCTTCAAAAGTCAGCAGCAAGCAAATCAGCAACTTAAAAACTTTATTTATCATATTAAACTAATTTTAGGTCTAACAAGCATAGCCAATAACACATGTTCCTTTTGTATGTTTTTGATTATTTAGATCTCTTAAAAAATTAATTGGCTTGAACAATTGTAACCAGTTTTTAAACAAAAAAGAAAGATATAAGATAAAAAAAATACGCAATCGATGCCGGCATCGATACCGGGACAGTACAGAATGGTTGGTTATTATGAATTGTTATAATAATCCTGTGACAATACATTTTTCAATTTATGTTTGTACTCTAATTTTATATAAAGATATTTTTGTGTCCTAAAGCCCAATTTTACTATCTTCATACCATATTTTATTACTCATTAATCAAGGAATATATCTCAAAGATGGAATCCAGCTTAAATAGGGACAAACCTGTAGTCAGATTAAGGGCTTTTAGAGCAATAGATGATCCCAAGACCTGCGAACTATTCATCGAAGGACATACACAAGTATTAACTAACATTGGAGTCACCAAGGTAACTTCCTCTAAAAATGAATGGATGTATAATCCTGCCGCATTTGTACTTATAGTAGAGTCTCTGGACAAGAAAAAAGTGTACGGAGGAGTACGAATTCACGTAGCAGGCGGAAGCCAGCCACTACCTATTGAAGAGGCTACAGGACCTCTTGACTCTTCGGTTTACGACCTCGTTTATGACTATGCTCAAGGAGGAACAGGTGAATTTTGCGGTCTATGGAATTCTAGGGAAATAGCCGGTTACGGCGTAGGGAGTATATTTCTATCAAGAGCATGCGTAGCAATTTCCACACAAATAGGCCTGAGCTCAATTCTTGCTTTGTGCGCTCCCTATACAGTGCAAATGGGAATTAATTCGGGATACGAAGTAGAAACTACAGTAGGCAATAATGGTACTTTCTATTATCCCAAATTAGATCTCATAGCCACTACCATGATATTAAAAGATCCGGAAACCTTAATCAAAGCTATCGATGAAGAAAGGAATGCTATTTTCAGACTAAGAGAACATCTTAACATTATACGGTTAGAGGAACTTAGAAGAAAGGAAATAGAGATTCATTACGAAATACAGATTCCAGGTTTAGAGAACTGGGATCTAAAAGCAACAATAGAAAACACCAAAAGACGTGAGAAACCCCTATTCGACAATGAGGTTGACGAAGAAGATTTAAACATTCAGTAATAAGATCGTAATATCAGACATGCTAGAAAAAATTAATAAACTAAAAGAGCATTCTTCTAACTTAGACAGGACATACTCCCCTTTATTCTTTCGCATTTATAGAAAAGAAGAATATATAGAGTTCGAAAGTTTATTGAACAATAATAGAATAAGCTTTGTTCATGACGAAATATACGACCAACTAAAAGATCTTATCAAATGTAAGAACCCATCAAAAAGACTAGCTGATGAGGATTATACACAACTCATTAAAGACCACATCGGTAGCTACTCTCTACAAGATTATGGTGTATGGGTATATTACCCCTGGAACCAAAAGATGGTTCATATTTTAGATGAAGAAGAATATAAACAGGTACGTACAAACAGAAACCAATACAAAATAACTAAACAGGAACAAGATATACTTGCACAAAAAAAAATAGGAATTATAGGCCTTTCTGTAGGTCAATCTATAGCTCTAACTCTCGCTATGGAACGAGGTTTTGGGGAAATTCGATTAGCTGATTTTGATGTGCTTGAATTGAGCAACATGAATAGGATAAGAACGAGTATTTCAAACCTTAATATTCCTAAAGTCACTATTGCAGCCAGAGAAATGCTTGAAATAGATCCCTTCTTAAATATTTCTTGTTTTTTCGATGGCCTAACTGATAATAATATTGATGATTTCTTTTTAAAAAATGGGAAATTAGATTTGTTAGTAGATGAATGTGACGGACTGGATATGAAGATTATCGCAAGGCATAAGGCCAGAGATCTAAAAATTCCTGTTATTATGGATACGAGCGATAGAGGAATGTTAGACGTGGAACGATTTGACCTTGAACCTAATAGACCATTATTGCATGGAAAAGCCGACGGTGTAAACCCGCACACTATTAAAGAATTATCTAATGAAGATAAGGTTCCTATTATTCTACAATTACTAGGTGCTGAAAATATATCCTCAAGAGGGAAGGCATCAATGGTTGAGGTTCAGCAAACAATAAATACTTGGCCTCAACTGGCCAGTTCTGTAACATTAGGTGGGGCCGTAGCTGCAGATGTAAGCAGAAGAATTCTGCTTAACCAATACACCTCCTCAGGGCGATACTATATAGATATTGAAGAACTCGTCTCAGATACATCTATCAATAATCCCTCTAAATACACATATAATAATCCACATTTACCAATCTCGTTAGACGAGATGAAACAAATCCTAGCAGAATATCCTTTTAAAACAAATAAAAGCTTTTATCTAGATAAAACAGTAGTATCAGATCTAGTAAAAGCAGCAATAGCTGCCCCTTCTACCGGAAATGATCAACCATGGAAATGGCTTTATAAAGAGAATTCACTTTTCTTATTTCATGAAGAAAGCCGTTCACATTCTTTTGGAGATTTTCAAAAAACAGCATCTTACATTTCTTTGGGAGCAGCTTTTGAAAATTTATACATAGAGGCTTTAAATCAAGGAATTAACGCTTCTATAAAGTTTCACCCTCTTCCAAATCAAGCAAAACTGGTCGCTGTCATCAATTTCAGCCAGATCGAGAACACAAGGAACATAGAAAGTATTAAAACCTTAGGTAAAGAAATACAAAGAAGGCACACTAATAGGAACTTTTCCGAAAAAAAAATCATATCAAATGATATTTTAGAAGCTCTTGCTAATACCACAACAACCATTGAAGGTGCAAACATTCAATATTATACTAATGATAAAGATCTAAGATTATTTGCTAAAATGATTGGAGCTTGTGACAGAATAAGGTTATTGAATCCAGCTGGTCATCACGATTTTGTAAATAGAGAGATGAGATGGACTGGTGAATCTGCGGAGTCTACAAAAGATGGAATAGATGTTAAAACACTTGGTTTAAATAACTCACAATTAGCTGCTTTATCCATGCTTAAAGACAGTAAAGTAATTTCGTATCTAAAAGACTGGCAAGGAGGAAAAGCATTTGACACATTAGCTAACCGTACAATTTCTGGTGCTTCTGCTCTATGCCTTATAACTATCCCTCAGTATAGTCTTGAAAGTTTTTTTAGAGGGGGAATGGCAATAGAACGCTTTTGGTTAAAAGCAACACAACTTAATTTAGCTGTTCATCCCTTAATATCTCCTCTATATTTATTTACAAGATTAATACACGGAAAAGGAGAAGGTATTGATGAGAATAACATTAATGAATTACACACACTAAGACGAGAGTTTCAATCTATTACCGGACTCACCGATAATCATGCAGAAGTGTTTTTAGCAAAAATTGCTATTGCTCCAGAACCGGAATTAAAATCTTATCGACTGCCAATAAATAATGTACTATTTTTTGATTAATCCATGAAGAAAGTCTTCATTATCTTAATTTGCTTTCATCTTTTATTAATTGATAAAAGCTACTCGCAAGCTCCTGTCATATTTCAGGGAGAAAATATAATTATTGGAAACTCCTTGTCTATCTTAGAAGATAAAAGCAAGATTCTTAAAATAGAAGAAATCCAAAAATCTACGGATTTCACGCCTTCGGACTCCCAAACTCCTGGTCTAAAATTAAGCAATTCAAACTTTTGGCTAAAATTTTCAATCGAAAACAGATCCCACGGAGACGATCTGGTTCTGATGATAGAAAATTCTACATTAGATAATTGCGAGTTATTTTATTTCAAAAATGGAAAGTATGAGAGTAAAAACATATCAACCAATCAACGTTTTAATGAAAGAAAATATCCTCATCAAAATGCCCTTTTCGATTTAAATGTACCTGAAGACAGCACACAAACATTTTATATTCGAATAAATAGTACAGAGCAAATGATCTTACCTATTATCCTGGGCGCTCCTCAGAATATCACCAACTATCTTATAAACCATGACATTGTTTGGGGAATTCTTATTGGTATACTCGGGGTAATGATATTTTATAATCTTTTCCTATTTATTTCCACAAAAGATAGCAGTTATTTATACTATATATTATACACAGCATTTACTTTATTAACTCAGATTACACTATCTGGTTATACTTTTAAGTACATTTTCTATAATTATCCTGCAATCTACAACAAAGCTCTTGTTGTTTTCCCTGGTCTTGCAGGTATCTTTGGGATATTGTTTATTCAATCCTTCCTTCAGACTAAAGTAAGAACTCCTTCTCTCAATAAAGCCTTTATTCTTTCGCTATTATTATATTCTAGCGCAGTTATATTCAGAGTAATAGGACTAGGTACGATTAGTTATAGATTAATAGATATCTCTGCCATATACACTATATTTGTCATATATATAGTAGCTACAAAAATTGCTTTAAATGGATATAGACCAGCAAAATTCTTCTTGTTAGCCTGGAGTGTATTTTTCATCGGACTTATACTGTATATTCTTAGAAATTCAGGAATACTTCCATATAATTTCTATACAAACTACACAATGCAGATTGGCACAACACTAGAGGTCACATTGTTATCTTTGGCTCTAGCTGACAGAATTAATATACTAAAAAAAGAAAAAGAATTATCACAAGCAGAGGCTTTAAGAATATCCAAAGAAAACGAACAAATCATCCGAGAACAAAACATTGTACTAGAGCAAAAAGTAACTGAAAGAACTGCTGAATTACAAGAAGCTAATGAGGAATTACATGTTACTCTAGAAGACCTGAAACAAACCCAAACACAGCTAGTTGCCGCAGAAAAGATGGCTTCTTTAGGACAGCTTACAGCAGGTATCGCTCACGAAATTAATAACCCTATTAACTTCGTAACTTCTAATGTATCTCCTTTACAAAGGGATGTAAAAATGTTATTCGACACTATTGACACCTTTGAGGAGCTTTCTCTTTCCGACAAATCTAAACAGGAAATAGGTCAGGAAATTGAACAATATAAAGAAGATTTAGATTACGATTATTTAAAAATAGAGATCGATCATTTACTAAAAGGCATCAATGATGGAGCATCCAGAACTGCTGAAATAGTAAAAGGGCTTAGGATATTTTCCCGCGTAGATGAAGATGACCTCAAAAAGGCCAATCTTACTGACGGACTCGACTCTACTTTAGTGATCATGAATAGTCTTATTAACTCAAATAATATTGTTGTAGAGAGAGATTATAACGCTATACCTCCAATAGAATGTTACCCGGGAAAATTAAATCAGGTTTTCCTGAACATTATTTCTAACGCTATACATGCCGTTAGCCAAATCCATAAAAATAATGGAAACGGAAAGCTAACTATTTCCGTAAAAGAGGAAGGACCAAATGAAGTGTCTGTTACCTTTATCGATAATGGGTGTGGCATGGGAGATATCACCATTTCTAAGATATTCGATCCTTTCTTCACTACAAAAGATGTTGGTGAGGGCACTGGTCTTGGCATGTCTATTGCCTATAACACAGTAAAAAAACATAATGGCACTATAGAGGTTAGCAGTGAGCTTAGCAAAGGGACCCGAATAAAAATCACACTTCCCATTGTTCATCAGCAGCAGGCCGAAGCATAGAGTACGAAAAAGAAAGAGCGAAAACAATGGCTGAAAGTGAAAAAATTAAAGTCTTATATTTAGATGATGAAGCGAACAACCTCATAGGTTTTAAAGCCTTACTCAGGTTTGATTATAATGTTTTCTGCGCAAAAAAGGCTAACGAAGCATTTGAAATACTGGAAAAGCACCCTGATATACGAGTTATTTTCTGTGACCAGAGAATGCCTGAAAAAACAGGGGTAGAGTTTTTTGAGGAAATAAGAAGCACCAATCCACACCCCATTAGAATACTGATTACTGCTTTCTCTGATATCGAAGCTGTTATTGGTGCAATAAATAAAGGTCACGTATTCAGATACGTTAAAAAACCCTGGTTAGATGTAGATATAATTACCGCAATAGAAGAAGCTAATAAATTTTATCTGGCTCATTCTATGCTGTCTCAAAAAAATGAAGAACTTGAACGCGCCTATTCGGAGTTAGATAAATTTGCCTATAGTGTAAGTCATGATATCAGAGGTCCATTAGTAGGAATATCAGGAGGAATTAATCTGGCTTTAGCAACAAACGATATCAACGAAGTAAAGGAAATCCTAAAAATGATGAACAAATCTGTTGAAAAACTGGATTCCTTTATACTTAGTATGCATGATTATTATAGTTTAGAGCGGGGTGAGTTAAAAATCACCAACATCAACTTTCAGGAAATAGTACAAGAAATTGCCGACGTATACAACATTTATGCTAAATCTGCCAATATCAAATTCACAATTGATATAGAGCAAAACGAATCGTTCTGGAATGATGAAGTATCTATAAAGCTTATCATTAACAATCTCCTGTCCAATGCATTTAAATATCAAATTGCGAATAATGAAAATAAAATAGTAAATTTAAACATTAAGGTATACAAAGGCGAAGCAACTATAATAGTTGAAGATAATGGATATGGAATTGAAGAAAAATATCAAAAAGAAATTTTCAATCTGTTTTTCAGGGCGCATCACCATGCTACCGGTTCCGGGTTCGGCTTATTCAACTTAAAAAGTGCATTAACCAAACTTAATGGAAAAATCACAGTTGACTCAGAAGTCAACAAAGGTGCAAAATTCACAATTATAATACCTCACAAATAGCATTTAAATGGACTTTTCATTTTTCATTGTAGACGACAGAGAACTTGATTGTTATATCGCTGAAAAAATAATAGAGAAAACTCAGCGCAGCTACGAAAGAAGATCTTTCCATGAGGCTAACGCTTGTTTGGACCACATCAAGTCCAGAGAATTCAGCAATAATATCACTGTAATATTATTAGATATTATGATGCCTATAATGAATGGATTTGAATTCCTAGATGCTTTTGAAGCATTATCAGAAGATATGAAAAGCCAATATAGGGTAGTTCCAATAACAACTCTTTAAATAAAAATGATATTCACAGAATAGAAAATTATCCGTCTGTAATAAAAGTATTGCAAAAACCCTATACCATAGAAGATATTATTAAAACTCTGGATTCTATACAGAATAAACAAAACTACTAATTCCTAAGATAGTAGTTTTTGTCTTAACATAAACTCAAGCTGGTCATTAGAAGTTTCAAGTTTTTTATTCATCACTTCAATCTCCCGCTTTTTGTTTAAAACATCGTAGGCCCGGGTTATGGTAATATCTAACTCATCTTCATCCCATGGTTTACTCAAATAATGGAAAATCTTTCCTTTGTTTACAGCATCTACCACAGCACTCATATCCGCATATCCTGTCAGGAGAATTCTCATAGGATCAGGATGTTTCGGGATTATACTTTCCAGAAACTCAACACCAGTCATATGAGGCATACGTTGATCCGTTATAATAATATCTATTTCTTTCTGGTCTAAAATTTTAATGGCTTCTTCCCCACTTAAGGCAGTATAAACCTGATATTTAATTCTAAAATTAGCTTTAAAAGAAATCAGATTATTCTCCTCATCATCCACATAAAGTACTTTAATTTTTTTATCAGACATATTATTATCGGTTCTAAACAACTAATTTATTCTTCAATAAAGATACAATATTTCCAGATTAATTTTTATCCGTCGATTGTCTTTCTACTAAAACAGGTTCAAGTATAATATGTTCTATATTATCGTAAGGATTTTTCTTTTTTACCATTTTCAGAAACATCTTCGCACACTCTGCCCCCATCTTATTAGCCTGCTGATCTATAGTTGACAAACTGGGTGTAATAAATGCCGAAAAAGTTTCATTAGCAAATCCCATCACACCAATATGTGGAGGTACCAAATTATTCTCCTTTAATTTTTTAATTACTCCAAGTGCAGTAAAATCATCTCCTGCAATAATAGCATCAGGAAGATTTGTAGATCTCAGCAGCTTACCAGCCCCAAATCGACCATCTTTAATTGAAAGTCCTCCAAAGACTATATTTTCTTCAGCTATCGATAAATTATTATCTTTCAGAGCCTGCTTAAACCCTTCGTACCTATCGTTAAATATTTTTATTTGATGCGATGTTGTTACAAAACCAATATTTCGATACCCCTTATCTACCAAATGTTGCGTAGCCATATAACCGGCATCAAAGTCATTTATAGTCACAGATGGGGCTTCTATGTCTTTATGAGTTCTATCAAACAGAATTAATGGTTTATTTTGTTTAATAACCGATTTGAAATGGCTCACATCTTCTGTTTCAAGTGACATAGATGCTATAATACCATCAACTTGTGCTTCCAGTAATGTTTTCACTCCATTAATCTCATTTTCCAACGATTCATTAGACTGATAAAGCAAAACTCTATACCCATTATTCTTCAAAGTTTGCTCTATACTGTGTATTACTGATGCAAAAAAATGAACCTGAGTACTAGGCACAATTACTCCAATCGTCTGGGTTTTTCCCGACTTAAGGGAAGAAGCCAGTTTGTTTGGGCTATAATTCATTTTTTTTGCGGTTTCCAAAACGGCCTTTTTAGTCGCATCACTAATAGTCGAAAACCCGTTCAGTGCTCTGGAAACCGTAGAAACTGTTACATTTAGCTCCTTGGCTATATCGTATATGGTTGTCTTCTTTTTCAATACTTAAAGTAAATAAATTTCTATGAAACTTTGGCAAATGAAAATTTAATTATACTTTTATGCAACCGGTTGCACAGTTGATGTGCAAACAAATAAACTAACTTATGCTATTTTTAGGTATCGATTTAGGAACTTCATCTATAAAAGTATCTGTAGTAGAAGCAGATACACAAAAAACATTATGTTCTTCACAATATCCGGAGACCGAAGAAGAGATTATAGTCCTTAAGTCCGGATGGGCAGAACAATCTCCTGAGAAATGGTGGAGTAACATTAAATTAGCCGTTCTAAAGGCTCATTCTTCCAAAAAATATGACCCAAAACAAATTACAGCTATAGGCATCGCTTATCAGATGCATGGACTTGTAGTTGTAGATAAATTTCAAACTCCTCTCAGAAACTCCATCATTTGGTGCGACAGCAGAGCTGTAGATATTGGAGATAAGGCTTTTCATGATTTAGAGAAAGACAGGCTGTTGAGCCATCATCTGAATTCACCAGGCAATTTCACCGCTTCAAAATTAGCGTGGGTAAAACAACATGAACCTGAGATTTACGATAAAATAAATAAGATTATGCTTCCCGGTGATTATGTAGCCATGAAGCTTACCAATACCATAACTTCAAGTGTCAGCTCCTTATCAGAAGGGATTTTTTGGGATTTCAAAAACAACCGGTTGTCTAAAACCATACTTGATTATTATGGTTTTGATTTAGAGTTATTTCCAGAAATAAAACCAGTATTCTCAGTACATGGAAAAATAGACAAACAAATTTCCGTTGAACTCGGATTAAATGATCAGGTTGTTGTTTCTTACAAAGCGGGTGACCAACCCAACAACGCATTATCTCTCAATGTGCTCGAGCCCGGAGAAGTAGCTTCTACAGCCGGCACCTCTGGTGTTATATATGGTGTTAGCGACAAATTGGTTTACGATAAAGAATCTCGGATAAACACTTTTGCCCATATAAACTATACTCCCGAAAAAACACGTACGGGTGTATTACTTTGCATTAATGGCACAGGTATCTCATATAGCTGGGCAAAGAAAGTTATGGGTAAAGAACTCTCCTATCCGGAAATGAACAAACTGGCATCAAATATTCCACTGGGAAGTAATGGACTAAGAATGCTTCCTTTCGGAAATGGTGCCGAAAGAATGCTAAGCAACAAACTTGTTGGTGCACATATAGAAAATATTGATCTAAACCAACATCAAACTCCACACATCCTTAAATCAATACAAGAAGGCATTGCTTTCTCTTTTAGGTATGGTCTCGATATTATGCGTGAAAACGGATTAAATCCTCAAATAATCAAAGCAGGAAATTCAAACCTATTTTTAAGCGAGGTTTTCCAGACTGACTTCGTGGAATCTACCAATGTACCTGTTGATATATATGAAAATGATGGAAGTGTAGGTGCTGCATTGGGAGCAGGTATAGGCATAGGATATTACAAAGAACCCAAGGACGCATTCTTGAATATCAAAAAGCTCAAAACCATAGAACCAAAAAGATCTTCAGAATATGAAGAAATATATCAAAATTGGAAAGAATTATTAAACAACAAAATAAAAACCATATAACATGTCAGTAATAAAAGGAGAAACTGAGTTTTTCAAAGGTATAGGAAAAATCAATTACGAGGGAAAAGAGTCAAACAACCCATTAGCTTTCAGATGGTATGATGAGAACAGGATGATACAAGGCAAGAGCATGAAAGAATACATGAAATTTGCATGTGCATACTGGCATTCCTTCTGTGGAAATGGAGGCGATCCTTTTGGAGAATCTACACATATTTTTCCGTGGGATGCAAAAAAAGATGCTGTCGAAAGAGCTAAAGATAAAATGGATGCTGCTTTTGAATTTATTACCAAAATGGGTATGCCATATTATTGTTTCCATGATGTAGATCTTGTAGATTACACTTCAGATATTATAGAAAATGAAAGACGTTTGCAGGCTATTGTAGATTATGCTCAACAGAAGCAGAAAGAGAGCGGAGTTAAATTATTGTGGGGAACGGCTAATTTGTTTTCGAACAGAAGGTATATGAACGGAGCAATCACCAACCCAGATTTTCATGTATTAACTCATGGTGCTACACAGGTAAAAGCTGCAATTGATGCAACAATTGCATTAGGTGGCGAAAATTACGTTTTCTGGGGTGGTAGAGAAGGCTATATGTCCTTATTAAATACCAATATGAAACGAGAGAAAGAACATTTCGCAACTTTCTTGCACATGGTTAAAGATTATGCCCGAAAAAACGGATTCAAAGGAACTTTCTTTATTGAACCTAAACCTTGTGAACCATCAAAACATCAATACGATTACGATGCCGAAACAGTAGTAGGTTTTTTAAGACAGTATGATTTACTGGGCGACTTCAAACTAAACCTGGAAGTAAACCATGCAACACTTGCTGGACACACTTTTCAACATGAACTACAGGTTGCAGCAGATGCTGGCTTATTAGGCTCTATTGATGCAAACAGAGGAGACTATCAAAACGGATGGGATACTGATCAATTCCCAAACAATATTACAGAACTGGTAGAATCTATGTTGGTTATTATCGAAGCTGGTGGTTTACAAGGCGGTGGAATTAATTTTGATGCAAAAATACGCAGAAACTCTACAGATCCTGAAGATCTATTTTATGCACACATTGGCGGCATGGACATTTTTGCAAAAGCATTGTTGATTGCCGATGAAATTATCCAAAAATCTGATTACACGAAGATAAGAAAAGAAAGATATTCTTCTTTCGACACAGGAGCAGGTCTTGAATTTGAACAGGGAAAACTAAACCTGGAAGATTTAAGAGCTTATGCTATTAGCAACGGCGAACCGCAGGTTAAAAGTGGAAAACAAGAATTTTTGGAAAACACTATTAATAAGTTTATTTTTTAATAAATTCGGTGTTCCAAACCAAACTATACATTAATGAGTACACTTCACACTTCAGATTACATTGTATTTCTGATTTACTTTGTGATCGTAGCGGGCTACGGTCTATGGATTTACAATCGGAAAAAGGCTGAGAGTGCCAGTTCCAAAGATTATTTCTTAGCAGAAGGTTCACTAACATGGTGGGCAATCGGAGCGTCTTTAATTGCTTCTAATATTTCTGCAGAACAATTCATTGGAATGAGCGGCTCAGGTTTTACATTAGGGCTAGCTATTGCTGCCTATGAATGGATGGCTGCAGCAACTTTAATTATTGTTGCGATATTCTTTATTCCGGTCTACCTCAAAAACAAGATTTTCACCATGCCACAGTTCCTTAACCAACGCTATAATGGGACTGTAGCTATGATTATGGCTATTTTCTGGCTATTATTATATGTTGTGGTGAATTTAACATCAATCTTGTATTTGGGCGCGCTGGCTATTAACAGTATTTCCGGATTAAATATTACCATGTGTATGTATGCATTAGCCATTTTCGCTATTGTAATTACGCTGGGAGGGATGAAGGTAATTGGATTTACTGACGTTATTCAGGTTTTCTTCCTTATTCTTGGAGGATTAATAACTACTTATTTAGCGCTGAACTTGGTTTCAGACCAACAAGGAGTTATAGAAGGACTTAATGTTCTTACAAAAGAAGCTCCGGATCATTTCCACATGATATTCGATAAAACCAATCCACATTATCTTGATATTCCCGGAATGACAATGCTTATCGGGGGGCTTTGGATTGTAAACCTGAATTACTGGGGCTGTAACCAATACATTACTCAAAGAGCTTTGGGCGCCGACTTAAAAACTGCCCGTAACGGTATTCTGTTTGCTGCATTTCTAAAAATGTTAATGCCTATTATTGTGGTATTACCGGGTATTGCTGCTTTTGTACTTTACCAACGTGGCGGGTTCCAAACAGAACTTTTACAGAATGGAGAAATAAACCCTGATAAGGCTTATCCTGTACTACTGAACTTATTACCTACAGGACTAAAAGGCTTATCTTTTGCTGCTTTAACAGCTGCCATTGTTGCATCCTTAGCGGGTAAAGCAAATAGTATTGCTACAATATTTACATTGGACGTTTACAAGAAAGCATTAAACGAAAATGCTTCAGAAGCAAACCTGGTTAAGGTGGGTAAAATCACCGTAGTAGTATCCATGATTTTAGCGGTATTTATTGCCCCTTATTTGGGGATCGACAAAAAAGGAGGATTTCAATACATTCAGGAATATACCGGATTTGTATCTCCGGGTATTTTCGCAATGTTTATATTAGGTTTCTTCTGGAAGAAAACAACTTCTAACGCCGCTCTTTTTGCTACTATAGGAGGATTTATTTTATCTGTTTTCTTCAAAATATTACCAGGCATGGTAGATCTTGAGTTTTTATACAGCATGGGCTTTTCGGCACCAAAGATTGTTGATGGCATTACCATTTACGAAATTCCTTTCTTAGACAGAATGGGCTTTGTATTCATTATCTGTATCGTAGGTATGATTATTATTTCCTTGATAGACAATAAACGTGGTATTACTCCGCAAGGGCTAGAAGTAGACACAAAAATGTTCAAATCACATCCAGCTTTTATAGCCGGATCATTAATTATTATATTATTATTGGTTGCTCTATATTCCATTTACTGGTAATAACGATCAATAATAATAAAGAACAAAAAGTACGGTTGGTATATACCAACCGGACTTTTTTATCAATAAACAAATATCTCTTTTACTTTTGTCTGAAAAACAGCTGGATTGGTACTCCAGAAAAGTCAAAATGTTCTCTCAATTTATTCTCCAGAAATCTTTTGTAGGGCTCCTTAATGTACTGGGGGAGATTACAAAAGAAAGCAAACATAGGTGAAGACGCATTTATTTGTGTAATATACTTTATCTTAATATGCTTTCCCTTAGTTGCTGGCGGTGGTGTTTTCTCTATTATAGGCAATAAAATATCATTTAATTTAGATGTGCTTATTTTCTTGGCTCTATTCTCATAAACTTTTTGAGCACTTTCTATCGTTTTAAATATTCTTTGCTTTTCGGTTACAGAAGTAAAAATAACAGGAACATCTGTAAAGGGCGCTAGCTTCTCTTTTATCGTCTTTTCATACTCTTTTGCAGTCTTATGATCTTTCTCTACCAAATCCCATTTATTAACGACTAAAACCACCCCTTTTCTATTCTTTTCCGCCAAATGGAATATATTAATATCCTGAGATTCTATTCCTTCTAAAGCATCCAGCATCAAAATAATCACATCTGCTTCTTCCAGGGCTTTTATAGTCCTCATTACTGAGTAAAACTCAATATTTTCCCTTACTTTGGTTTTCTTACGTAATCCGGCAGTGTCCACCAACATAAAATCGTGTCCAAACTGCTTATAATGGATATGGATAGAATCTCTTGTTGTACCTGCTATATCAGTAACAATATTACGTTGCCTACCTAATAAAGAGTTAATCATGGATGATTTACCAACATTAGGCCTGCCAACAATAGCATAAACAGGAAGTTCATTTTTCTCTTCTTCTACATCTTCAAACGTTTTAACAACCTCGTCCAGCAATTCACCTGTACCAGAACCAGTCATAGATGAAATACAATAAACTTCACCCAAACCAAATCCGTAAAATTCGGCAGATTGGGCGAGTAGCATATTGTTATCTACTTTATTAGCAGCTACAAAAACGGGCTTCTTACTTCTTCTTAAAACACCAGCTATCTCATCATCCAAATCTGTTGTTCCGGTAACAACATCAACCATAAAAATAATAGCAGTTGCCTCTTCAATGGCAATAATAACCTGCTCTCTGATGGCTATTTCAAAAACATCTTCTGAATTAGCTACATACCCTCCTGTATCAATAACTGTAAAAGACTTATCTGTCCATTCTGCCACACCATAATGCCTATCTCTGGTAACACCACTCATATCGTCCACAATGGCTTTTCTGGTCTCTGTTAATCTGTTATACAAGGTAGATTTTCCTACGTTCGGTCTCCCGACGATCGCTACTATATTTCCCATATTTATTTGTTTTTCCCAGCCTTATCTTGCCGGCATAATTTTGTTTTTTGCAAAAATAATCAATTAACGCTGCTAAACCGCAGCTTATGATAATTTATTCTTCGTAACCAAACTGTTTCAGATAACTACTTCTATTTCTCCAATCAGGAATTACCTTAACAAATATCTCTAAGAAGACCTTTTTCTGCAAGAAATCTTCCATATCCTGTCTGGCATAAGTTCCAATTTTCTTAAGCATAGCTCCTCCCGGACCAATCAAAATATTTTTCTGAGAATCTCTCTCTACTATTATCTCCGAACTAATCTTGATAAGATCTTTATTTTCCTTAAAAGATGTAATGATAACCTCTGTACTGTATGGAATCTCTTTTTTATAGAATTTGAATATTTTTTCTCTTATCATCTCCGAAACAAAAAAACGTTCGCTACGGGTAGTCAACTCATCTTTCTCATAATATGGTGGATGCACCGGTAAATGCTCAATAATAAACGGCATTATCTTCTCTATATTGAAATTATGAAGTGCAGATATTCCTATGATTGCATCTGGATTCAGTTTTTCTTTCCAATAGTTCATTTTTTGAGTCACCTCTTCCTCTGTTGATTCATCTATCTTATTCACAATTACCATCAACTTAGCAGAAGAGCCTTTTATCCTATCTATCACATCCTGTTCATCATGCTTTTCGTTAATATCTGTTACAAACAGAATAATATCTGCATCAACAAGAGACCCTTTAACAGCGTCCATCATTGTTTCCTGCAGTTTATATGCAGGTTTTATAACTCCAGGCGTATCTGAAAAAACAATTTGATAATCTTCCTCATTCACAATCCCAATAATACGG
Organism: Pseudopedobacter beijingensis; assembly: GCF_042678145.1. NCBI lineage: Bacteria > Pseudomonadati > Bacteroidota > Sphingobacteriia > Sphingobacteriales > Sphingobacteriaceae > Pseudopedobacter > Pseudopedobacter beijingensis. Next base: position 87,568 of record NZ_JBHUDG010000005.1, read on the forward strand.
TGTCTGGTGGTTTGTGCTTTAGAAGTAATAATGGCCATTTTCTCTCCAACCAATGTATTCATCAATGTTGATTTCCCCGCATTGGGCTTTCCTACGATACTTACAAAACCTGCTTTATGTGACATTTAAATATTTTTTAAATTTTATTTGCTTTACAAAGAAACGAATTATATCTTTGCAGTCCAATTCGGAACAAGATATATATCAAAAAACGAATTGAAAGCAGCGATTGCTAAGAAAAAAACAAAAAAATACAGTGCGGGGTGGAGCAGTTGGTAGCTCGTCGGGCTCATAACCCGAAGGTCGCACGTTCGAGTCGTGTCCCCGCTACCAAAGGAAATTGAAAGACATTTCCAATTGGCCCGTTCGTCTAGGGGTTAGGACGCAAGATTTTCATTCTTGAAACAGGGGTTCGATTCCCCTACGGGCTACTAAACAGGATAAATGAAATATATTTTCGTTTGTCCTGTTCTTATTTTGGGGTAATCCGTTGTTTATCTGAAAGATATGGTGTGCGATTACGTTCGTTCGGGCGGTTCGATAAGTTTTTCCGTCAAACTCTAATTTTTCGGGGAATATCGAACCAATTACCGCTCTCCTTGTATGGATTTCGCCCTCGCTGTACAGTTTCGGGATATTTATGATACTCTGTAAAGCCCTGTCCAAAGACTTATCTATATTGATTTTCTTGGTATCCAAACCGTCCTTGCTCAACTGTTCTTCCAGACTTTCAATCCGTTCTTTACATTCACTTTTAATTTCAAGATATTCCTCGTCATCAATGGTTTCCGCAAGTAGTTTGTTCCTTGCTACCGACAACTTTGCGTTAAGCCTGTCTATTTCCTGTGCAATCCGTTTCTTTTCATCAAATGGGTTCTGCACAAATTTTTTGTAGTTGTCCAATAGCAGTTTTTTGAGAATATTCTTTACACTAACGTTCAGTTCAAACTGACGCATTCCTTTTTCAAAAATATCATTGGCAACTTCGGCTTTCTGACGGAAGCCACACGAAGAAACACAATGGTAATAGTAATAACGGTTCGTTCTTCCTTTGGAAGCACTTCCTGTTAGGTTACGACCGCATTCAGGACACACCAAAAAACCTCTTAATGGTAGGTTCTTATCCGAAAGTATTTTGGTATTCGGACGTTCCACCCTTTTGTTTCCGTCCAATATAAGTTGCACCTTATTGAAAAGTTCTTCACTTATAAGCGGTTCGTGCTGACCCTGCACCAAATGGGCTTCCTCGTCCTTGAATTTGGCTATGAATATCTTGCCGTAGTATAGCGGATTGCGGACGGCTACGTGGAAAGCACTTCGGCTCAATTTCGTTTGGCTCTGTGCATTCATTTTCTGCCGTACTTGGTCACAGGCGAACACGCCTTTAGCTATCTCGTTGAAAGCCCAACGCATACTTGACGCTTCGGGTTCTTTGGGAGCGATGTATTTTCGTCCGTCCTCTTTGCTCCTGTTGATGTATCCGAATGGTGCTTTCCCCATCAAACGCCCCTCTTTCCTTGCCCTGCGCATACCGTAGAATGTGTTCAATGCCCTGCGGTCGTTCTCCACTTCGGGAGCAGAAAGATATATCGCAAGCATCATCTTGTTTTCGGGAATGGAAAGGTCTAAGGGCTGTTCCACAGCCTGCGGTTCTATGCCAAGTTTGTTAAGTGTGCTAATCATCTGATAGGCATCACCTGCATTACGGCTGAACCTATCCCATTTGGTAAACAGGATAAGGTTGGCCTTTGAACTTTTCTTTTTAAGATTGTTCAGGAGTTTTGTCCATTCAGGACGGTTAAAGGTCTTAGCGGAATGGTCTTCGTAGATAACCTGTCCGACAGCAATCTTATTGGTTGAACAAAATCGTTTCAAGCGTTCCTCTTGGTCACGCTGTGAATATCCTTTGTCTGCCTGTTCATCGGTGGAAACACGTATGTATAAATCTGCTCTTTTCATTGCTAATCTCTTTAAATGGACAATGTGTCTTGGGGATTAGCTAATTTACGAAATAAATCATTCAACATCAAAGCATTCCCGAATAACTATCATCGTAAGGTTGTACAGAAAATCCATAATCAGTTCGGCTTCTTCCTGCCCCACATCAATACCCTCTTTGCGGAGAAGCTCCATTGCTTCTTCGATAGGTATTTTCTCTATTTCCTTTCTCTCCTGCATTACCTAACGCCGTGTTGTTATGGCTAAGGTAGTTAGGGAAATAGGTCGGGATTAAAATGTTGCAGTCAGAGGTTGCATTTGGCGTTCAGATGCCAAATACTATAAAAGAAATATTTAAAAATGTACCCAAAAAAGAACAAAAAGGTAGCAAAGGTAAGGCGGACAGCCACCGCACCGCCCAACCAAAAGCTTACGGCATAATGGCAGGACAAAAAAGGTGGCTTCGCCGAGTTGTTGTGTGTTGCCCTGCCACCCTTCGGGACTTATTCCGTTTCCTTTTGGTTTTTCCGCCTGTCCGCCTTGATTGAATGCCTTTCTTTTTTTTCTGTTTTTTTCTTTTGGAAACAATTTTAAGAGGGAGGAACGTACTACCCACCAGCACACCACTATCAAAACAACGGCTTGTGCTTTTCATTATAGATTTCCTTAATCAACTCTCCGAACTCCTGAAAATGGTATTCGACAATATTGTCCAGATACGCATAAATCGTGAGCTTGTCGATACCTATAATGTTGGTAAGCCTGTTGAACGTATCGTGGTGTTCCTGTCGTACATAGACCGATTTGCCTTTGCTTGCCGCAGTGTTCGGGATTTTAAAGAACTGTCCGCAGTAATCCTCTTTCGTCAGCTTCTTTGGCTTTGAGGTCGTTCGTTTGGTATTACTTGCAGTCGGTTTTGTATCTTCCGTTTCTGCGGATTTTTCGTCTGCGGTAAAGTCGTCCCGATGTGTTACGGTCTGCTGTTCCTGTTGGGGATTTTTCTTGTCGTTACCGATAATCATTTCCATAAAATCCTGTTCTTCGGGTTGCTGTTTTTTGTTTTCTTCTTGTATCATACCTATCGTTTTTAATATTATATCAGATTAGCTGTCTGGTTAGCTGAACAGTCAGTTGTATATACTGCTGTACCTATCCACCTGCATACGCTTAATTAACTGTTTCATTAGCTGAAAAATCCGTAATTCATCTGCAATCAATCACGCAAGTTTGCTTTTGGGATTTATGCTGTTTGGTTACTTCATTAAGACTGTAACCAATCAACCAGCTAACCATACAAAGGAAATAAAAGCAATCCCAATCCGTATAAACGTGGCAGTCAGTGGCACTATTTGGCGTTCAAAGTCACGTTTGTAAATCGCTGTTATTCAAATAGTCTTCCCGAAATTTGTAAACGGAAGTGGTTGGTTTCTTCGGCTAACTCCAATCCGTTTGCAAAACGGATTTTTCTGAACCCCTGTTCAGAGCAAGTTATCTTTTGAGGTACTCGAAATAAATTTCCGTACCTCAACAGCACTTGCCCTTGCAGGGGGCTGAAAACCGCTCCGTAGTCGCAGTTTAGGTTTAACATTAAAATGGATTTATTATGGAAGAAAAGAACAGAAAACAGATTAAGAAAGCAGGAAGGAAACCAAAGATTGATCCTGCGGTCAATCGGTATTCCATTAACCTGAATGCAGAGGAAAACGCCAAGTGCCTTGCCCTTTTTGACCAATCGGGGATAAATGTAAAGGCACATTTCATTACGGCTTGCATCTTTCAGAAGACGGTAAAGACCGTAAAAATTGATATGAATGCAGTGGAATACCACGCAGAACTGACCAGATTTTTCGGTCAGTTTCGGGGAATAGCAACCAATTACAATCAGATTGTAAGGTTATTGAACGCCAATTTTTCAGAGAAAAAAGCATCTGCGTACCTCTATAAATTGGAAAAACAGACGGCAGAAATGAAAGAATTGTTGCTAAAGGTTTTAATTCTTACCGACAGATTTGAAAAGAAATACCTGAATAAAGAGTAAAAATATGATTGCAAAAATCGGAAAGGGAAGCAATATGTACGGAGCGATTTTGTACAATCAGCAGAAAGTGGACAGGGAAAACGGAGAGGTTTTGTTGCTGAACAAAATACCCGACACAATAAACGGCAGGTATTCCGTAGCGTATTTTAATAAATGTTTTGAGCCGTATTTGTCTGCGAACATCAAAACGGAAAAGACGGTACGGCATATTTCATTGAACCCCGACCCGAAAGACAGGGTAAGCGATGAACAATTTACGGAAATGGCACAGGAATATATGGAACGTATGGGCTATGGCAATCAGCCTTATATTGTTTTTAAGCATACGGACATTGACCGAACGCATATCCATATCGTTTCGACCTGCGTGGGCATTGACGGAAAGAAAATCCCCGATGATTACGACCACCCACGTTCAATGGCTATCTGTCGGGATTTGGAGCAGAAATACAACCTGCACAAAGCCACCGAGCAGGAGCAGAAACAAGCCGATAAGATTTTCAAAAAGGTAGAACAACAAAAAGGCGACATTAAAAGTCAAATGGCTTCGGTGGTACGGCATCTGCCAAAATATTATCAGTACACAAGTCTTGGAACTTACAACGCTTTGCTTTCATTTTTTAATATTATGGCAGAAGAAGTTAAGAGCGAACGGAACGGCAAGCCTGTACACGGATTAGTTTATGTGGCATTGGACGAAAACGGAAACAAGGTAAGCAATCCGTTCAAATCATCGCTGTTCGGGAAGGATGCAGGGATTGCGCAACTGCAAAAACACTTTGAGCAGTCCAAAGAGAAAATGAAGACCAACCCTGCAAGGTCTGTCCTAAAGAATACCGTTGAATTGGCTATGCACACCACAAACAGCGAAAGGGAATTTAAAAAGCAACTTGCAGAACAGAGCATTCATACCGTTGTAAGGCGTAACGACAACGGACGGATTTACGGAATAACCTTTATTGACAACGGTAGCCGTACCGTTTGGAACGGTTCACAGTTAGACAGAAACCTTTCAGCAAATGTATTCAATGATTGGTGGAACAACGGAACCAAACCTGAACTAAAAACACAGGACAACCATCTTTCAAATACAACCACAATAGACGATTTACCGACGAAGAACCTTTTTGAGTTTATCCTACAAGAACATTCGTCTAATTTCGATTTGGGATTGTTCAGCCTGTTACCCGATGCACAGGGCGTGGATTACGAAGAAGAACAGTTTGCCAAACGAATGAAGAAAAAGAAGAAAAAAGGGAGGCGATTGTAAATATGCTTGTTGATTTTGAATGCAGAAAAAGAAAAGTAAATCTTTCAGCTAAAAATTTTGGCATCAAAGACAGAATAACTAAATTTGACAAAAATTGACAACTTTAAATTGACTATATGCAAACGATAGGCTTGACGTTTAAAAACATACGTGAGGAACGAAAACTGTTATTAGAAGATGTAACAAAAAAGACGGGTATAAACAAGACTTTGTTAAGCAGAATTGAGAATGGGAAACGCTTGCCAACAAGAGAACAGGTAAACCAACTATGTAAATATTACAAGGCTGAAAAGAACGAAATTATTGTTCAATGGCTTAGTGATAAACTTGTTTATGAAGTACAAGACGAAGATTTTGCGTTGCAAGCGATGCAGGTTGCAGAAGAAAAAATTAAATACGGAACCAACGGGCAGAATCATACGAACGGCTTTGTCTTATCACTAAAGGGGCATAAGCACAAAAGAAAAATCAACGACTTTGTAAACAAAGTTGTTCAAGGAGATTGTTTGGAAGTAATGCAATCCATCCCCGATAAATCAGTAGATATGATTCTTTGTGATTTACCTTATGGCACGACACAAAATAAATGGGACTCTGTTATTGACTTGCAAAAACTTTGGGCGGAGTACGAAAGAATCATAAAAGATAATGGGGCGATTGTTTTAACATCACAAGGTATTTTTACGGCAAAGTTGATTTTGAGTAATGAAAAATTATTCAAGTATAAAATCACTTGGATAAAATCGAAACCAACTAACTTTTTGAACGCAAAAAAACAACCACTTCGCAAGCACGAAGATATTTGTGTTTTTTACAGAAAGCAACCGACATATAATCCTCAAATGACAAAAGGCGAAGCATACGACAAAGGAATTAGGAAAGACCAATACACTGGAAGCTACGGAGATTTTAAGCCAAAACACGTTAAAAGTAACGGTGAACGCTATCCGAATGATGTAGTGTTTTACGAAGAACAAAATATTGATGATTATGTATATGTAAAAACAGCCGAATCAGAGGGGATTGTTTATCATCCGACACAAAAACCAATAGAATTAGGGCGCTACTTAATTAGAACCTTTACCAATCCAGGTGATATTGTTTTAGACAATGCTTGTGGAAGTGGAAGTTTTTTACTTTCTGCCATCTTGGAAAACAGGAATTTTATCGGAATTGAGAAAAACGAAGATGTATTGTTGCACAAAGTACAGCCTGTTGACTATATCAAAGTTTGCACAGACAGAATCGAAGAAACATTAAAACGAAAAGAAGTTGAAGAATCAACATTGCTCCTTTTCAAAGAACCAATAGCAAAGTACCACACACTGAATTATAAATAAATATGGCAAAAATCAACTACAACGAAAGAAGCTGGGCTATTGATGTAATCAGTGAGATTAATTTATTCCTTGCTAACAAAAGATGGCACTTTAAAAGTGCGGGAGGGGAAAGTACAATTAGGAACGAAAAATCAAGTTTATTCCCTGATGTTCTGATTTTTAAAGACCTTACCAAAGAAATTATTTTACAGGGTTGGGAGCTTAAAATGCCTGACACGCCGATAAATGATGTAGAGTTAATAAGTAATGCCATAACGAAAGCAAAAATTCTTCAAAGGGACAGCTTTATTCTTTGGAACGTAAAGAGTGCGGTTTTATATGTAAAGAATGGAGAAAACTATTCTATATTAAAGACATGGAATGATATTGCTATCAACACTCGTTTAGAAGTCAGAGCAAATGAAGCACTTTGGAAGACACTTCTACATACAATTCTCCAAGATTTAAACAATTATTTTGAATCGGGAGATATTTCTGAAGATGCACAAGGCGATATTCTATCCATTGATAAAGTTATTGATGTTGTACTTGAAAATATACCGTCAACCGTTGAAAACATACGGAACAAAACAAGAAGAAATGCAAGACTTGATGCTCAAATAAATAATTGGTGGCTTTCATCTGCAACTGAATATGGTTATAATCCGACATCGGCACGAGATAAATCTAACAAATTTCCAACCCTATCGAAAGTGGTTTTGACGGACTGGGTTTTTAAAATCGTCTTTGCCAATGTCCTTAAACGACATTTTAATGAAGCAAGAGCTATTGAAACTGTTGATTATGACACGACAGTAAATGAAGCAAAGCAGGTAATTGCAGGAATATCCGAGCATTGTAATTTTTGGAATATTTTTAGCGACAACCTTGCTATTGAATTGATTTCAGATACAGCTTGGAAACAAATAGTACAATTAAACTTATTCCTTTCGACAATTAATATTGACGGTATTGAAATTGAGATTTTACACAATTTACTGCAATCATCAATTGTTTCTGCCAAAAGAAAGGTTGCAGGGCAATTTGCAACGCCTAAAAAGTTAGCTGACCTACTAACGAGATTAACCATTAATGACAAAGAGGGTATTGTAATAGACCCTTGTTGCGGAACAGGAACGATTATAAAACAAGCATATTTACTTAAAGAAGAATACGAAATCGCTCAAGACAGTATTCTTGAAAGTATCTGGGCTTCTGATAAGCATTCTTTTCCTATACAGTTATCTACACTGACTTTAGCCAAGCCTGATAACATCGGCAGGGTTTTGAATATTTTCAGAGCAGATGTAATAGACTTGCAAACAGGGCAAACGGTTACTTTTAAAGACCCTAATAATGGTAATGATATAGACAAGCGTCTGCCTCGTGTCGATTATGTTGTTTCCAATCTGCCTTTTATAAAAAGCAAAGAGATAGAAGTACTGAATCCGAACATTACGGAAATAAATGGTGTAATCCAAGCTCAAACCAATACTCCCAAATCATTGAGTGGCAAGAGTGATATATTTGCCTATATACCTTTTTACTTGCACAATATTTTGTCAGATAATGGTAGGATTGGTTTAATTCTTTCAAATGCTTGGCTCGGAACAGATTATGGAGAAATATTTTTAGAGTTAGTTCAAAAATACTTTGACATTGATATTGTTGTTATTTCAGGAAAAGGTAAATGGTTTCATAACGCAGATGTTGTCACAACTTTTCTGATAGCGACTAAGAGAAACCCTGCCGAGCCTGAAAACATAGATAGGACTATTTCATTTTGTACATTAAAAGAAAAAATTGAGGAAATAGATGATATTAAGCAATTGAGCAACAATATTATTCTTGAAACAGAATCAGAGCAGGTTAAAATTCAACCTTATTCATTAACTCAAATCAGGGAATTAGAAGAAATTGGAGTGCCTTGGTGCGGTTATTTTGCCAATCTAAATTGGCTTCCAATCATTGCTGATAGACTTATTGATTCTAATCAAATTTTTAATTTTACACGAGGAGAAAGGAGAGGTTGGAATCCTTTGTTTTATCCAGCAATAGGGCACGGAATAGAAAATGAATATATACAACCTGTTCTAAAAAATCTAAGAGGTACACCATCCTTAACTTGTGTGGCAGAGGTAGAAGCTTTTTGTTGTTCACGAAGTACTGAAGAACTTGAAGCATTAGGTCATACAGGTGCGTTAAATTGGATTAGGTCATTTGAAAATCAGGTAAATGAAACAGGCGTTCCTTTGACTCAATCATTACGTAGAGCAAATATGTATTGGTATGAGATGAACACAAACAATATGGCTGACTATGTTGCCAATGTGAATTATGATAAAAGCTTATTCATCGCTCGATTTGAGACACGTTCATTTATTGACCAACGAATGATAGGTTTTTCTATCAAAGAAGACTATCAAGCCGAAAACAAAACTCTTTTCCTTGCACTTTTCAATAGCATACTTAGTATGTTCTTTATTGAAAGTTTTGGTTTTGGTAGAGGATTGGGAGCTCTTGACTTAAGAGCAACAAAGTTTGAAAGGGATTTCAAAATCCTTAATCCTAATTTATTGAACAACGAGCAAAAGGCGGAAATTATAAACGCCTTTCAACCAATTGCACAAAGAAACCGATTGCCTTTGGAGCAAGAGATTTTACAAGAAGATAGAATTAATTTTGAGCAAGTATTATTCAACACTTACGGAATTGTAGAGTATTACGATTCCATAAAAGAATCGCTGTTACACCTCTACAGAATAAGATTTGCTGTTAAAGATTAAATTGATATGGCTGATATGATTAATGAATTGGGCAATAAAACTGTTACTATCTATTTCGATAGTCCAATGTTATTTGAAGCAAAAAATATCAAACCTTTGGGTGGCATTACGGGCTTGTATTTCATTTTCAGTTCAACAATTCAAGTGCAATATCCTTTTGACAAATCAAAGTTGCTGTATATCGGAATGAGTGAAAAAAGAACAAATAGCATAGGAAGCCGTTTAATTGGACACTTTGAGGGCAAATCAAAAAATGTTGGATTGGTAAATTACAGAAAGGTTGAACCTCTTTGGTTTACTTATATCAATATTGAAATGCTACGAGATATTTGGAATTTCAGAGTTGAAGATTTAGAAAGTTATTTCATTCTGAATTTTGTAGAACATTATGGCGTATATCCAATTTGCAACAACAAAACAGGATTTGAGATTTTGAATAATACGCTTACGACAGATTTTAAAATTGATTGGAATTACTTCAAATAAAGAACAATGGCAGAAACAAAAGTAAAATCGGGCAAAGAAATTTTAGATGATTTTTTCAGAGAAATCTCATCTATTGAAAACGTTGATAAAACGATTGCCGAAAGTTTGGCAGAATTATACACCAATGGCAAATTAACCGACAAAAACGTGGTTAATGAGTTGCAAAAAATCCGAACCGACAATGATAACGAAAATTAAAAGCATAACGATAGCGGGAATCAGAGGCATACGAGATACGATTTCATTACAGCTTAATGAAAAATCTGTATTGCTTTATGGCGATAATGGAACAGGAAAAAGTAGCATTTCTGATGCCATTGAGTGGTTTTATACAGATAAGGTTTCTCATTTATCGGGTAGTGAAATAGATTTAAAAGATGCTTTACGAAATTCATATCAAAAAGATACCGACACCTCTTCTACTACTATTTTATATAATAAGAATGTAATTGATGCTACAAAGAATTTGTTTAGCAAAAGAGGAAAACTAATATCTGAAATATCTAATTCGTCCGATGATTTTCAGAAATACTATTCCGATTCTCAAAGTGAAAATTTATTACTCAGATATCAATTTTTGCGTGATTTCATTGACCAAACCAAAGGTGATAAACTAAAATACTTATCAGATATTATCGGTTTTTCGGAAGTGACCAAAACGAAAGACGTTTTAAGAAAAGCATTTAATTCAATTAAATCAGAGATAAAAATCCAAAACTTTGAGGCACAAATCAACAATGAAAAACAAACGTTAATAGCCAAAATTGGTGCAGCAGTAAGTCAAGAAAAAAATCTTTTTGAAAAGATAAATGAGATTATAGAGCCCTTAAAAATAGGAATTATCGTAAACACCATTGAAGATATTGACAAGGTTTTAAATCACATCAAAAAACCTGCAAACACCAAACAAATAACAGAGCTTCAATTTTTAGAAAATACCAATACAGCACTTTCAACACTTAAAGGCGAAATATCGTTTATTGACCGAGAATATCAGAAATATTTTACTGAGTTCAACAAAATTGCCGAAGATGTTCAAAGCATAATGCAAACATTTTTGGCAGAACTTTTAAAATCAGGAGAAACTGTTATTGCTAAGAAATATCACAAAGAGGATAATTGCCCATTATGCTTACAGCAAAAAAATCTTGAAGAATTAAAAACGGATATTCAAAGCAGGTTAAAAGAAATTGAGGAATCATCTAAAAAGAAGGTTGCTTTTGACACAGCGAAAAAGTCTGTTACTGACATTGTAGCAGAGCGATTGAAACGACTTGAAATAGTTGCTAATAATGCTTTGTTGGCTGAGCCTGAAAATGAAAGTATTAAAAAGGCAATCAGTAGTTTAAACGATAAACTAATCGAATACCAAAAATCAGCCAATGAAAAAGTTACATCGGGAAACAAATTACCTGCAAACAGTACTTTGATTTTGGCAGAAGATGATTTCAAAATTCAAGAGCAAATTGCTGAAAGACTTGAAGCAATACAAACCGCAATAAAAAACGATAAATCAACCGAGCTTTACGCAAACATTTCGGCTGCAAAAGACGCCTTTTTGAGAATAAAACGCTTTGAAAAAGACAGGAGCAAGTTGGAGTATCAAAAGAACTCTTTAGAACTTATTTATAATGAATTTGTAAAACGCCAAAAAGAGGGATTAGAAAGTTTCATTAATGCGTTTTCTTCATACATTAACGACTTCTATCAATATATGAATCCTAATGAACAATTCCACGAAATCAGGATTGTAACCATTGGTGAAGATGATGAACTAAACGGAATTACAATTGAATACAAATATAATGACGAATGGGTTTCGCCACCCCAAAAGTATTTTAGTGAATCGCACTTGAACTGTTTCGGAATTTCATTTTTCTTGGCTTCCGTAATCGCTTTTAATAAGGAAAATAAATTTATTGTTTTAGATGATGTTATATCAAGCTTTGATACCACGCATAGAAAACGCTTTGCTGATTTATTGTTTGAAAAGTTTGCAGATTATCAATTTATTCTTTTGACACACGAGGCGGAATGGTTTAGCTACGTTCAGCAATTAGCGAAACGAAAAAGTTGGACAATCGGAGAGATTAAATGGTCAGAAGCAAAAGGAACACATCTTGAAGAAAAACCAAACGACCTTAAAGAATTTATTGAACGTGAACTTGCAAACAGTTCGGTTGAAACACTTGGCAACCCAATACGAAAATATTTGGAAGCCAAATTAAAAGACATCTGTTTGAATTTAGACGTAAAAGTCAGTTTCAGACTAAATGAGGTCAATGAAAAGCGAATGCCCGATGAATTATTGAATGAATTAAAATCAAAAATCAATAAAGCAGGCGGACAAGACATAAAAGCGAAAGTTCCCGTTATTGAACGTGTTGCAAATTCTTCTTTACTTGGAAATTTACTTTCACACGATAATCCGTTTAATCCTAAAATTGGAGATTTAAAAGCGTTTTGGGCTGACATAAAAGAGCTTGAAAGCATATTTTATTGTCAGGAATCAACTTGCACAAGACCAAAAGTTTCAATAAAAAACTATGATAATGTCGCAAAGAAAATTAGATGTGGTTGTGACACTACAAAATATGAATGGAAATAGTTTACACATCGAGATATAAAATTTATTCTGTGTTTTAAACGGCTTTTTATAATGTTTCGTGACTTAACGAGGTTAGCCGTTCCAAATCCTCCAAAAAATGTTTCGAGATTTGTTCGGTTTCGGCTACGAAAAGGCAATAGTTTAAAAGCTATTGCCTTTTTGCTTTTCAGTACTTTTCTTTCTTTTCAACACAATAGTTCTTCAATCCTCTTCCTTAGCACAGTTTTAACAAAAAAGAACCAATACTAATTTGGTGCGTTTCATACAAACAAAACAGGCCCCGACAAATATCGGAGCCCATCTTCTATCTTTAAATTATTTTATTCCTTTATTGTTTCAATTTACTGATTAGCCAATTAGTAGCTTCCCCTCTTTGAGAAGGGACTGTGTTATGTCCTGTTTCTTTATAAATAGCCAATTCCTTGGGTGCCGTAATACCATTATATGCCGCATACATAGATGTTGGCGGACAGGTTTCGTCATTAAATCCCCAGCTATAAAAACCCGGAACAGTCAGTTGCTTTGCAAAGTTCACTACATCATAATACTGACAGGTTTCCAGTTTTGGTGGTGTATTATTCAGCACTTTATTATACGCATTAAAATAATGTGGCCACCCACCTGCTCTATTAAACAAATATCCTGTCACATCTGAAAGCGCTGGATAAAATGCTACCAAATATTTCACTCTTTTATCTAAAGCTGTTGTAACAATGGACAAGGCACCACCCTGGCTTCCTCCTTGTACGGCAAGATTTGTTCCATCATATGAAGGATGATCCACCAGATAATCTATTGCTCTGATACATCCTAAATAAACTCTTTTATAATAAAAGCTATTCTTATTATCTAAGTTAAAAGAAGGATATCCGGCAAGAGCTCCGGTTCTTAAATCATTATAAACTTCAGGGTTAAGATTAACCGGAACACCATGTATACCTATCTCCAATGTTATAAATCCTTTTTCTGCCAAAGCGATATCTCCATTGTAAGGTCTCACCCCTGCCCCAGGAACTTTTAGTACCGCAGGATATTTCCCTTCCTTTTTGGGAACACATAAAATACCATATACCCTGGAGGCCCCTATATTCTGCAGATTCAACTGATAAACATCAACTGTTGCGGTTGATCGTTCTTTAAGCAATTCCAGCTTTGCATCCACAGGCACTTTCTTTAAATCTTCTATTGCTTTTTGCCAGAAAGAATTAAAATCATCAGGCATAGTAACAGTAGGTTTAATTAATTGTGGCGCAAAAGCAGCAGTTGCCAGACTCTTTACGGTTTTTCCACCTGCTTGTGAAGTAACAGTCATTCTTAAAAAACCAGGTTCTGCTAATGAGTTTGCCTCAATAACTATTTCTCCGTTGGTTAACACCAGATTTTCTGTTTTAATAGCTGGCATTTTTTCCGGACCAATCTCGTATTTTATTTTAACGTCCTTTGCCGGTTTACCATTTTGCATGGCGGCAATCTTAAATTTTGGTTTTTCTCCCACACTATAAACCCAATCAGGTTTATCGGCTGTAACCGAGATAGTAACTGCTGAATTTGTTTGTGCATTTAGGTTTTGTACAAAGAAAAGACCTGTTAACCAAATAAAGATCAGGTTTGAAAGGAGTATTCTTTTATTCTTCTTCATTGAGTTTGGATTGATTATTAAGTTATTTATGGTTTTCTAAGTTAATAGTTTTGTTTCTATAATTCTAAACTATATTTTTCAACTATTCTATTACTAGTTTTTGTACATACTTCCCATCTACGCTCAACAGGTAGATACCTGCAGCCACTTTTTCAGGTAGCTGTACTGTATAAGTATTACTTCCATTTCCTGGAATCAGGCTTTCAAATACTTTGCTACTGTTTAAATCTGCAAGGATGACGTTTATTGTGTTATTTTCAGAGGTTGTTTTTATGGTAAACTGATTGTTTTTTATCGGGTTAGGATAAACCACCACATCTGATTTTGTTGTTACTACCACGTTTACAAATTTTATCCCTAATATTTTTGTCGTTCCGTTTATATCTGTCTGGCTAAGTTGATAGTAATTTACTCCCGACACGGGGTTAGTATCGGTAGTATGGTAACTAGCTCCTGTCGTACCTTTTGACTGTATCGCTTCTATTTCCTCATAGGTAATTCCATCTGTACTTCTTTTGATTATAAAACGGCTATTATCTTGTTCTGATGCAGTTTTCCAGTATAGACCCACTGTACCTGTAGAATTAAGCTTTGCTTCAAAATCTCCGGCAAGAGTTACCGGAAGGGTACTCACCCCTTTTAAAACACGAATAAAAACTCCATTTACATCTGCCACTACCAAATCTTCTTTAGTTCCCCTATCTAATATGGTTAACGAACCGGGACCATCTAAATAACCTTTATTACTTTCGGTTGTTACAAATCCATCATCCGGAACAAGAAGCAACGTACCTGAATTATTTAAACCGCTACCTAAAGCCACATCTCTGGCTGATACCATATTTAAAGTGATATTTTTTGCGTCTTTATCTATAGCTGTAATTTTTGCCCCGGTAATTTTATTATCACTACTCGACCTTACATACATACCTACACCAGCATTATCCAGCATATCTGTTATGCTAGCATGTGATGAACTCATATTCATCTGCACAACATTGCTGCCCTGAACCAGACTATAAAGATTATTAGCTCCCAATGTTAATCTTGCTCCAGAACCTGCTACTACTTTAATATTTGTTCCGTCTTCTGTACTGTACAAAGTATGGTTGCTTGTATTCGTAAAATAAACATTATTATTTTTACCTATGGCAAGTCCTCTTACCTGATCTGTTGCAGGTGCTTTAGCAGCAAATACAGATATTGGTGAACTTGCAGTTATATCTCCAATGACTGTTTCTATTTTTAATATCCTTTTATTATTAATATCTGCTACATACAGATTATCTTCCGTATCAAAAGCAAGACCTATCTGTACATGATCTGTTTGAAGTGTAGTTGAAAAATCCAATTGCGAAGTTTCTGCCGTACTACCTAAAATATTTCCTGCAGTTCCATTGCCAGCAATATTAGTAATGCCTGTAGCAAAAACCAAGGTAGTGCCATCAGGTACCACATCCGAAACATTACGGGCCGCACCAGTGTTATTCACCAACGTAATCGTATTTCCACTAACATCTCCTATATAGGAAAGTTCTTGAATATTAAGTCCACCAACAAAGTCGCCTGCTTTCAAACCACTGGCATCTTCCAATTCAATGCTATTACCTACATTAACCTCTCCCGAGACTTTCTTTTTAACTATCGAAACCTTTATTATTTTATGATCGTCTCTGTTTGCCATATAAAGATTACCTTTACTATCAAACGCTAAGCCTCTTACCTGCCCTCCAAAATTGTATGTAGTTCTCATTGCGGCCCCGTCTACAAAATACTGTTCGCCGCCTCTTATAAAGGGAATGGTTTTAATATCTGTTGTAAGAGTTCCCACCGACTTACCGGAATAATAACCTGCAGATACAGGAGTACCGTCATTCTTCCAGATAATCATATTGACACGGCCTAAATTATTTGCAGAACCTCCCTGATAAAGAAACTCACTGTCTTTATCAATAGCTATCCCTCTTACTCCTCCACTGAGGCTGGAAAGCTGAATAATGGTAATATTATTCTGCCCATCATCTTTTCTTAATATTCTGTTGACAGAATTATAGGCAACTGCTACATTATTATTTTCGTCTCTTACCACAGAAAGCGGGTTTACTTTAGTTCTAAAATACTCTGCGCCTGTACCTGTAGTACCTTTCAGTATCTGCCCTGTTACTGTTTCAACAAAACTCCCGGTGTTAAAATCTCCTGTAAACAGAGATTCAAAAGTTACCTGTGCTTTTAGAAATTGGTTGTTCAACAATAGAATTGCAACAAAACCAACATTTTTCAATGTTTTTAGTAATAATTTTTTCATTTCACATAGTTTAATTGATTATCTAATTGGGTTAATTAATTATTCAAATTGCTTCCGATCTTCACCTCAAACGTATAATCATGATTAGCAGCCAATGAACTTTCAAACCCTACAACAGTACTGCCGGGATTTTCAGCATCATAATCAGTTACAGGTGCTGTTGACCATGTTTTAGCCTGTACAGCTTGTGATGAATTTATTTTTAAATACACGATTTTGCCTTCCTGACTAAGCTTAATAGTACTATTATCAATAATTTCGGGTGTAGCTTTGGTCACCATCTTCCACTTAAATGTTGCCGCCTTGTTATTAGTACTTACCTGATCGGTCACCAACAAATAGTCTTCATTAATCAATACAATCTCCCTTTCGGCACTGCGAAGGTCATTTTTAAACACGTCAGTCAATTTTAACCTTGCTCCTCGTTTGGCATCGGCATCAAAGATTTCAGTAATGGTCGCTTTGCCATTTACCAAATGTTTATTCCCATTAATTGTTAAGGTATTATGGAAATTATTATTGAGCCTTAGTACATCCCAACGTTGGGAATTCTGTGACATATTCCATAAGTCTACACCTTTACTTTCTAAAGTATTGTAACTTTGAAGACCTAAATCCAGAGCCCATCTTATACCCTTTGTCTCAAATACAAAAGATCCGGCATCCATATGTCCATGGTTTGCCCCAGCATAACCTCCTTTAATACCTACATAAATATCATTAGCGGTTCCCCATCCTGTTCTTACCATAGCTACCGGTACATCGCCGTAACCAACATACATTTTACTGGAAGGGGCGGCAGATTGCTGACTAAAATCATGCTTCATTCCAAACATTAACGCTAGTGGCAACAAACGCTCTTCTTCGTAAGTTTTAATATATAATCCCCCATTTTCTATAAGTCTTCTTTCGTTAAAAATAAGTCTGGGATCATTCGCTTTATGTGCAAACCAAAACATTGCCGGATTGGGCGACTCGTTATTATAACAATCGGCATAGTTGAAACAAAGTCCGTTTGTACCTGCCATATACAGCATATAATTGGCTGTTTGCATAAATCCGGGACTACTTTGTAGATTTCCATCTGTTCCCAAGGCACTTTCCAGAGCAGCAGAAAACATTACCTGATAAGTTGTTCCATAAGCCCAATACATATAACCCTCGGGGTAATTACCAGAAGGCACATAAGTTGCTAAAGGAAGTTTTATGGAATTATGAGCTCTTTCTATAATATTTACGGCTTCCTGCTTGTTACTTTCGTATATCGCTAAAGCCGCATAAGTCAATCCTGTGTTACATACCTGATTCCAGTTACTGGACGCAGTTAAAAACCATGCATAACTACTGTTATATGAGGGCTGAAAAGCTTTTTCCTTTAACGCTTTACGTATATTATCTTTTGTTTTTATTGATAAATTGTGATAAAGCCAGTCGTATCCTATAGCAACCCCTGTAGCCATTTCTCCGATATCTAAAAAATGAGAAGGATTCCAGTCTGTGAAATCACAAACTGCATTTATTTCCTGTTCGGCTCTTACCAGATACCTATTATCACCTGTCATCCTATAAGCGTAAGACAAATAGAATATTCTTTTTAAAGCCAGTCTGGATACACTTAGTAAACGCTTCCCGGTAAGCTCCCATTCTACGGGATTTGCAGTAAGTACAGAATTACAATAGGTGATTATTCTGTTATGAACAGCTGTAAGGTCTGCATTGGCTGGCAATATATTTTTTAATTCTTCCTCATCTGCTTTAGAAAATAGGATACGCGGATGATCTTTAATTCCCGAGTAATCAAACAAACCAGTCGGGTGTGGTGTACCATCGTCTCCTTGTTCATCTGCATTTGCCAACGCATTTATTTTTACACTGTATACCGTATGGTTGTTCGTGTTGGTAAAATAGAGATTACCACCTTTGCCAATAGCCATACCTCTCAGTTGATCAGTTTCAGGTGTTTTTGATACAAACACCGATATGGGTGAATTCCCTCCTATAGCACCAGATTCAGCATGTATTTTCAATATCCGTTTATTTCCCATGTCTGCTACATACAAATTGCCTGATATATCAAAAACAAGACTTATCTGTAAATGATCTGCAGCCACTGTAGTTGTAAAATCCAACTGTGAAGTTAGTGCCACACCACTTAAAACCGAACCTGACGTTCCGTTACCCAGAATATTGGTAATACCAGTAGCAAATACCAAAGTAGATCCACTATTCACCTCACTTTCAATATTACGGACTGCCCCACTACTACTTACCAGTGTGATTGTATTTCCACTAACAGCTCCTATATAAGACAATTCTTGAATGTTAAGACCTCCCACCAAATCTCCCTCTTTTAAACCGTTGGTGTTTTCCAGTACAATACTATTTCCTGTACCTGCAGTTGCAGACACTTTCTTTTTAAGTATTGAAACCTTATCCACCCTATGATCTCCACTATTTGCCATATAAAGGTTTCCCTGAGCATCAAATGCCAGCCCTCTTACATTACCTTCAAAATTGTAAGCGGTTCTTGCAGGAGCACCATTTACAAAATACAGTCCTCCACTTCTTAAAAATGGTATCGTTCTAATATTTGTTGTGGATGTCCCTATCGGCTTACCCGAATAGTAACCTACAGATGCCATGGTACCATCATTTTTCCAGACAAGAAGATTAATACGCCCTAAGCCACTTCCAGACCCACTCTGATAAAGAAACTCACTCTCTTGGTCTATAGCCACTCCCCTCACACCTCCACTAATACTGGATAAAGGAACAACAATAACATTCTCTTGCCCATCATCCTTTCTTAATATTCTATTTACCGAATTATAGGCAACAGCTACGTTATTATTTCCATCACTTACTACAGACAATGGATTTACCTTGGCCCTGATGTAATTACTTCCTGCTCCTGTAACTCCATTAACTACCCTTGGGTTACTAGAATTAGTTTCCACCAGATAGCCATCATTAAAATCTCCTGTAAACAAAGATTCAAAAGTCACCTGTGCATTAAGTGGTTGAAAACTAAAACTCAGAATCAGTAGAAGACTAAGTTTCTGTAGTATGATCACCCTATATTTACTCCAAAATAAAAAGGCTTGCGAAAATCTATCCGATTCTTGTTTCATGGTTTATATTGGTTTAAAAGTTTCAGTCAAACAAATTTAAGTTGACTGCATGTACCTCAACGGTGGATAAGTATCTAAATGAGGGGTATAAACTATCTGTTCTTGCTTTTGTATAGAACAACTACAATCACAGCATTTGCATCAAATTTAAACCATCTTAAAAAATAGAATCCTTTTGACAGATTCAAGTATCCCCCCTTAATTAAGACAATTATCCCCCTCAACACAATAGTTGATTTTTTGATATTTGTGATGTACAACTTTAAAAACCTATATTTTTAACATTCCTAACCATTCAAGAACATGTGCAAGAAATATTTTCAGATTTTCTGTTGCTTTTTATTGATTTCAATAATTTCTGTGACATTAAAAGCCCAACAAACCACAGATGAAGATATTGAAAAAGCTTTCGCCGCTATATCTGGAAAAATACAGGAAAGCCACCCAAAAGTATTTATCAATAACAGAATATTAAGCGATATTAAAGCAAGATCTGTTGGAAACCTTCGTGATGATTTTGACAAAATGAAAGACAGGATAGACAAGGACATGAAAAAGCCTATTGTATTTGTAGACCTAAAAATCACTGATGGTACACAAAGCAAAGATCACGAATACGGACTTACTGCTTCTGACGCTGCATTGATTTATCTTGTTACCGGAGAACGCGAGTATTTTGAGTACACCAAAAAGATATTAAAAAAACTTGGAGAGTATTATAACTTGCGAAACGAACAAAAACTGAACATACATTGGTATGCCTATTCAAGAATTTGTGCTTTAACCGCTTACGATTGGATATATAGCGATTTAACATCTCATGAACGTGTCGAAATTGGCAGACCACTATTATACGCTATCAATACAATGACCCATCTCAACGGACGAAAACCTTTTCCACGCGAAAACACGGGTACCTATAAAACAGGTTATTATGGTCCTCCTGTTCTGGCATGGTACACCGGTTTGGTTTTTTACAAAACGGGGATTGACGACAATCTAGCGGAAGAGTTACTTAAAAAAGGATTTCAGGAACATTGGAAACTATTGAAATACCGTCAGCATGTTGCTGGCGATGACGGAGGTGCTTCAACAGCGGTAATGGAATATGCCATTCAGGCTTATCCTTGGGTTGAATTCAACTTTTTCCATTCCGTAAATTCAGCAACCGGTATAGATATATCTCAGCAATGGACATTTCCACTAGATTTTTTGTATTACGTGGCCTGGAACTGGTTACCGGGTGCCCGCCATTTTGGTTATGGTGATGTTGACCATTTTAGCAATAAATTGCCGTTAAGGCACATGCATATTCATTTACAGCAGCTAAAACATTTTTATCAGGAAAAACACCCTGAAGCCATGTCTTTATTAAACTGGATAGCCGCTAAAACACAACCGCAAAGTGCAGACGCTATTCCCTTTGCAAAATATCTGCTAAAGGATAAGGTTCAAGATTCTGATCAACAGTCTTCTAGTACAGAAAGCTTACCTAGCATGCCTTCTGCTATGTTTTTCGAGAATATGGGACAGATTTTTATGCGTTCGGGAGCAGGAGATAATGACACATATGCACTTTTTTCGGCAGGGGGAATACTTGATCAGCATCGCCATTACGATAATAACAACTTTGTAATTTATAAAAAAGGGTTCAGAACGGTTGATTCAGGCACAAGACCTGAACCCGGTCAGCATTTAACCCATTACTACTGCCGCACTGTTGCCCACAACTGCATCCTTATCAGAATGCCTGGAGAACAATTCCCCGCATATTGGGGCGGACCGGCAAGTGCAGAAACACCATTACCTATTCCTAACGATGGTGGACAACGAAAAATCATAGGCTCAAAAGTTATAGGATATAGCCAGAACAATCAATATGTCTATATAGCTTCAGATGCCACAGAAGCCTATCATAGCAATAAAGCTACTACCGTAATCAGGCAATTTGTATTTATCCAGCCGGACATATTCGTTGTTTTCGACAAAGTGGTTTCTAAATCAGCCGATTACCCAAAAACGTGGTTATTACATACTATTTCTGAACCAAATATTATTAAAAACAATGAGTTTTTTGAAGAATCTAACGGTGGTAAATTATTTTGCCGCACCGTATTTCCAAAAGATGGTGAGCTTACAAAAATTGGAGGAAGGGAAAAACAATTCTGGTCTGATGGTAGAAATTGGCCATTGCCAATATTAACTCCCGACGACTGGAATTACCGAAAAAGCAGAAGCAAGGTTCCTTTGGATACCATTCCTTTGTTAGGACAGTGGAGAGTTGAAGTTGCTCCAAAAAACCCAAAACTTAAAGACAGTTTTCTACACCTTATACAGGTTGGCGATACCGGACAAAAAAGTATGACATCCTCCACTTCAATAGAAGAGAAAGGTAAGAAGGGCATTGAATTTAGCTATCAGGGAAAATCTTACCGGATACTTTTTTCAGACGAGGAAACAACCGAGGGCAGCATACGCATAAGTAAAGGAAAAAAAATCCTTTTGGAAGAACCTTTCAGTACTGAAGTAGAAGCACAAAAAAGCATATTTCAGAGTAGTCAAAAAAAAACAGGAATAAAATAATTACTATAAAACTATAATATATAATGAGAATTAATACAGCAGCAAAACATTTGCAACATATATGTTTAACAAGTGCAGCAGTTATATTGATGGCCGCCTGTTCAGCAGACAATAAAAAAGAAACTACTTCTCAAACCTACTACTTCCCCGAAGGATATCTGGACGAGGCAGATCAAATTCCGTCTTTTTGGATAGCCTCCATAGACGAAATAAACAACTATCTGAAAACTAAGGTAAAAAAAGGCAAGGTAGAAACTGTGGGAACATCTGCAGGTGGGCGTCCTATTTTTTCGGTTTCTTATGGCAGTAAAAGAACAGGTAAAGGGACAACAACTTTCTCAGGATCGTTAGGGGTTTACGACATTGCTCCTTACAGAGGAAAAGATAATGACAAACTGGTTTATATGGCCTTAGGTGGAGTACATGGTTTTGAATTGGAAGGTATGATGGGCGTTATCAACATGATTGAGGTTTTTGAAACCGGAAAAGACCTGAGTGGAAAAGAACGGCCGGAACTGGCTTCCATGCTCGACTCCATAGATAGAATTGTACTAATTCCCCTTGTTAATCCTGACGGCAGAGCCCGCATTCCTATACGTATGGAAACAGATAAGGGGGTTGATTCTCCACAATCATTTACAGTTCATGAGTACCTGAATACCGGAGGTAAAAAAGACGGAAGCATCATCGGCTGGCCCGAGGTAAAGGAATTCATACCCATGAACTTTGCTGATTTCGGCTTCCCTGGAGGTTATCCAAATGACAATGGAGTCAACATTATGCATGACGATTTCTTTGGAAAAATACAACCCGAAACAAAAATGCTATTTGATATAACCGCCGATGAAAAACCTGATCTTATTATGAATATGCATACTGGTGTACCCAAGGATAATTATTTCATGCAAATTCACAGACCATTTTCTGAGCCCGAATTACAGCCCATATTTGAAATACTCTACAGAAAAATTAAAACAAGCTTAACACTTAACAAGTTACAGGGCACAACAGACGTTGCAGTTGAATCTGCCCCACCAACAGGAATGAGCCGTTACAATTTAAGTACTGCCTTAAATTTACATTGTGGTGCACTAAGTGTGGTTATCGAATCTCCGAGTCATGGTTTTCAGGGCACCAATCTTGCCGGAGCTCCTACTGCTCACACTCCTGAAATGCTTCTGAATGCGCAAATCATCGCACATCTGGAATCTATGAGGTTTTTAGCTGAAACAGGTGGACGCAGTAAATGGCAAAAAGATTTCTTTAAATAAGATTTTGATATACGACAAGTTGTATAATACCAAAATAAAAACAGACATATCGAAACTTAACCGATATGCCTGTTTTTTTATGAAATAAATTTGTCCTATTTAACTACAAACTCAAAACCTGCAACCCTAAAATCTCCCGATTCGCTCGTATTAAAAAAAGACAAAAATTCTGAATGGTTCTCCCCTCCTTTTAAAGAGATACCTAAGCTTGAAATATCTACAAAATCCCTACTATAGTTTGGGGTTATCTTAACATTCTGCACCACTTTCTTATCACTCCCTTTATATATCATCATTTTCCCCGGAATTTGTCGGTTTACAATAGTACAAGATTCCGCTTCCCCTAAATAGGTAAAGGCAATCTTTGTTAATTCGAACTTAACAGAAGATGGGATCTCTTTTAAGTCAAGTCCCAATATATATCCTTCATTTTTATTAATCCCAGGACTTTCGCCTCCTTTAACCCCTAATTGCCCATGTCCAGACCGATCTATACCTGCATTAACAATTTCTGTGGATGTAATTCTTTTAGCATCAATCCTAAAATTGAAAGATTTACCATATAAATTTTTAATATCTGTCATTCCATAAGGTATCCAATCGGGAGTTTCCAGCGGCTCCAAAATACCAGAACTGGTTATTCCAAAAGGAGAAATATCATAATAAAGTCTATCACCATAAGATGCCGTATTAGGACTGGGTGCATCCAGAATAAATGTGTTTTTGTTAAGTAATACCTTTACTTTACTTTCTGTACCTTCTGTAAAAGTTACTATAAACTTCCCTTCTTTATTTGCTGGAATTTTCGCATCAAACCCTAACATCATTGTCTCTCTGTTCTGTTGATTATATTCACCATATTTATAATCCCCAAACTCGCTTTTATATTGTCCTGGGTTTTCTGATGGCCTTAAAACTAATTTAAAAGGGATATTAGCACTAAACTTCAGAATCATTGTTTTTTCCTTCTGAGTAAGTTTAATGGTATTTTTATCAATAATCTCAGCAGATGCCTCTGTCACCATGTTCCATCTTAAATCTACTGGTTTAGCACTCGTTTCAACAACATCTTCTATTCTAAGATAAGATTCATCTACAATAACTGCTTTTCTAACAGCTGATTTCAATTCATTATCAAGGTTTAACACCGATGTCAGATTTACCTTAGCCCCCAGTTCTTTACCGCTGTTAAAGGTTTCTATAATTTCTGCCCGACCATTCACATTGTGGCGTTGATTATTGATAGTTAAAGTATTATGATTTAAATTATTGTAGCGAAAAACATCCCATCTTTGTGAATTCTGTGACATATTCCAGAGATCAACTCCTTTGGATTCCAAAGTAATGTAGCTCTGTAATCCAAAATCCATTGCCCACCTTAATCCTCCGGTATCATAAACGAAAGTTCCCTGATCCATGTGTGCATGTGCATCAGCAGCACTACCTCCTTTAATTCCCAAATATTTCCCGTCTTTGCCCCAACTTGTCCTTACTATACTAACAGGAGTAATACCATACCCGGTATATATTTTCTTAGAAGGTTCTTTTATTTCAGAAAACACAAGATCTTTCCCAAAGATTAGAGCGTTCGGTAATACTCTTTCTTCATCTGAACTTGTGGCTCTAGTATACGCCCCATTCCTAATCAAGGGTATTTCATGATATATCAATGCAGGATCCTTTAGCTTATTTGCATACCAAAACATAGACGAGCTGGCCGTTGCAGCCCTCCCATTATCATAATAGTTGAAATAATGACCTGACGGACCTGATGCAAATAACATATAATATCCCGAGTCCATAAAGCCTGGCGCTTTAGACAAGTCTTTATCAGAACCTAATGCGCTTTCCAATGCCGCAAATAACATAATCTGAAATGTAGTTCCGTAATTCCAGTAACCTGGACCTTCCGGGTAATTTCCATTTGGTGCGTATGCCTTGAGAGGTAGAATATTTGATTTTAAGGCTCTCTCGATAATGGCTATAGATTGCTCTTTTTCATTTTCCATAATGGCCAAAGCACCAAATACTAAACCTGCATTACACACAGAATTCCAATTGTTATGCGCATTCAGAAACCACCCATAGGATTTTACGTAAGACGGCGTAAAAGCTTTTTCCAGAATAGCTTTACGGATATTTTCCCGGGTACTCTCCTGTAAATCATCATACAACCAATCATAGCCTATAGCTACAGCCATACACATTTCTCCTACGTCCAAAAAATGCGATGGGTTCCAACTTTCAAAACCACAAACAGCATTAAGTTCCTGCTCTGCTCTTTTAAGGTATTTAATGTCTCTTGTCATTCTGTAACTGTAAGACAAATAATATATTCTTGTCAGTGCTTTTCTGGAGACAGCAAGCAACCTTTTACCCTGCATTTGAAAAGTCAAGGAGTTTTCTTTAAGTATATTATCAGATATCTGGTGTATATAAGAATCTATCTTTTTAAACTCAGGGTTTTTCTCAATAGATGTTTTAATAGCTTTTTCCTCATCTTTGCCTAGTAAAAGTCTGGGATGTTCCTTTATTTGTGAGTAATTATACGATTCTGGTTCCTGTGCTTTTACATGAAGGCAAAAAACCAACATACAAAGAACAAGAGCAGTTTTTAAAATGGAGTTATATCCGTCAGCAGTTTTTTGATCTTTCTTTAGAAACATACTATTTTATTTACTTGTTTATTTCGTTACATAATAAAATACAGAAAGGGTTTTAAAACCCTTTCTGTATTTTTAAATCTTATTTTGTTACCATCCGCCTGCTCTTTGTTTAAGACTATGGTTCAAAAGTGTTTCCTGCAAAGGATAAGGCAAAAGAAGATGTTTACTTCTTTTGAAATTAACACCTGGTTCTAAAAAAGTTAAATGAAACTGATTGGTACCGTTAAAAGTAGGATAACTACTAATAGCATTATTTGTTTCCGCTAACTTCTCTTCTAACAAGTTCCATCTTATCAAATCCTGTTTTCTAAGCCCCTCAAAGCACAGTTCGCGTAACCTTTCATCAACAATTTCCTTAAAGAAATCGTTGTGATTTGTACTACCTGTATAAGGACTCAATCCTGCCCGCTCTCTTACCTTATTTAAACTTGCTACTGCTATAGATGTTGCATCTGTAATTCCATTCCGACCGCCAATTATGGCTTCTGCATGCATAAGCAAGACATCCGAAAACCTCAGAATAGGAAAATTGATACTTGTAAAGTTCGGGTCGGTTTCGGAACCGGGAGTATTATTAAGGATAACATAAGGTGCATCAACAATAGTTGTACTATTTTTTAAGGCTGTAATATTTACAGGTTCCCACCTTCTGAATTTTCCAATGCCATATTCCGCATCTAAAGGATTATCAAAAATATACCTCATCGTAAATTTTTGCGTGGAGGAAGAAAAGTTATTACGATATCCGGCAATACTCCATGTTCTACGGGTATCTTCTATAGAATAAGCATTATAAACAGGAACTCCTACATTTATGTTAGCAAAACCACGTGGTATATTTGCTGTTCCAACAAACTCAACACCGTTAATATTTCCCAGTCTTCCGCTTACATTTATGCCCATACTATATAAATTACCAAAAGAAATCTCGAAAAGTGACTCTTTAAGATCATATCTGTCCTGCAAATAATTTATAAAGTGGTTCCTATAACTTTGTGGATCTACTGAATAGGGCACTATACTATGCCAGCCATCATTAATAATAATTTCGCACTGCTCTTTTGCTTTATCAAAATATTGTTGTGGATTTTCAAAGTAACAATTTGCATCGTTATCTGACAGGTAAGGCTGAAAACCTCCCATTTTCAAATACAAACGAGCCAATAATCCATGAGCAGCCATTTTATTAGGCTCCCCTGGAACATATTTAGCGCTATTAGCATGTTCCAGATGTTCTGCGGCAAACAGAAAATCTTTTTCTACTTGTTTATAAACATCAAATACCGGAGATGGAGGAAAATCATTGTCTTTCTGTGATGTACTGGGCTCTAACCTTAAAGGAACAGGGCCAAACCAGTTGGCCAGCGTAAAATAGCAAAAAGCTCTTATAAAACGGGATTTAGCTAAAAAACTGTTATACTCATTAGCAGTGAATAAATCGGGTTTTAAATTCTTTTCAAACTGATTGGTTAATTGAATACAGGTATAAAATGTTAACCACATATTCTTTATTTCGTCACTTGATGGTGTAAACGCATATTTTGCAGAATTTCTAACTGCGCCTGTAGAGTTTGTATATGTCTCGTCTGTCCCAGCCTCCAGCATCACATTGAACTGGTATCCATATAAATCTTCTTTTGCTAGCTGGCTATAAATCCCAGACAGTGCCAACTTTACTTCTGCTTTAGATGAATAGAAAGACTCTACTTTCCACGAAGATTGCGGATCCAAATCCAGAAAGCTTTTACAACCCGTAATGGTAAATACCATTAATACCGCTACAGTGAAATAATTAATATTCTTTTTCATTGTATTATATTTATATGCCAATGTTTCTTAAAATGTAAAATCTATCCCTCCTGATAAGGTAAAACTTTGCGGATATGCAGAGTAATCCAGACGTGGTGTTAAAGCGCCATATCGTCCTACAGACACATCAGGATCATATCCTTTATATTTAGTCCAGGTATATAAGTTTTGAGCAGAAAGAGACAGTCTGCACCTTTTAACATTAATTTTATTTAAAAATTTAGCAGGTAAATTATATCCTAAAACCACCGTTTTCAACCTCAGATAAGAACCATCATTTATATGACGGGTATCCAGCTTATAACCATAAGGAGTTACCAAATTCTTTCCGTCAAATCTCATTCCTCCAATATCAGTATCGGTGTTAGTTGGCGTCCAAATGTCATTTAATGACTTTAACCCATTTCTACCCGAAAGATATATGTTTCCCATTTCAGACTGATTGCCATTTAATATATCAAAGTCATAAGCCCATTGTAATAAGAATTGAAAGTCAAATGATTTATAACGGAAATTATTATTCAGTCCTCCAATATGTTTCGGATGTGGATTTCCTATGATGGTTCTGTCATCCTGATTGATAACCCCATCTCCGTTCGTATCTTTGAACTTTACCATACCCGGGCGCATGACTACTTCATAAGAAGGAATACCCGGTTTCAACTGATAGCTTCCATCGCCTGCAACCGTAAAGTCATCTACCTGATAGATGCCATCAAATATAAGTCCGTACATCATGCCCACCGGCTGTCCTACCTGTGTAATATACTGATATTCGGTTTGCATAAACTGTGAAGAGTATGATGGATCCGTTAAAATAAAGTTCTGCCCACTATTTAATTTCAATGTTTTGGTCTTGTTAAAGGTCATATTGAAATTGGTAGTCCATCTGAAATTTCTGTTTCGGATGTTATGTGAAGTTAACGAAAACTCTACTCCTCTATTAGAAACCGACCCCACATTTTGTCTCACTCTGTCAAAACCTGTACTCAATGCCATATCTGCATTTAGCAACAGATCTCTTGTATTTTTCCTATAATAGTCTACTGTAATGTTAAATTTTTTCAGCAGTTCCAAATCCAACCCAAAGTTAGATTGTTCTGTCGTTTCCCAACGCAGATCAGGTACTGCCATATTACTCTGATAAGCTCCGGGAGAATAACTTTGCGTTTCTCCCAATACATAACCGCTTGACGAATTAATGGTAAATAAATTATAGGCATCAAAATCTCCGATACGATTATTTCCTGTTAATCCCCATCCTGCTCTTAATTTCATGTCTGTAATAGCATTAACTGACTTTAAAAAATCTTCCTGAGATACCCTCCATGCCAGAGCAAAAGAAGGGAAATACCCCCATCTGTTATTCTTGGCAAATTTTGAAGAACCGTCTGTCCTGAAGTTAATGGTTGCTAAATACCGACTGTCATAATTATAATTTATCCTTCCAAAAAAAGAAAGCAGAGCACTTTGCGAGTAACGGGACTGGGCTATAGTTGCTGTAGTTGCAATCCCCAAATTATAAATACCAAACTGGTCTGTAGGTAAATTTGTATTTCTTAGCTGCGAAAACTTAAAATCTCTGAATTGGGTTTCAAATCCACCAAGCACACCATAATCATGTTTCCCTTTTTTGTCTTTGAACCTTAAAATATTAGAACTTGAAAAAATATCCGTTCTTTCATTCTGTATTTGCCCGTTTATTCCCCTGTTGCTTCTGGCTGCTTCCTGAGTTTCCTTGTTATAAAATAATGTAGTCTCATACATGGAGGCTCTGTAATTCCCAGTCATGCTTAGCTCAAACTTTTTTAGAAATTTATAATTAAGCCCCAAAGTACCAGACAATAAATCATTCTTACGCTTACGCTCAATATTTTGCAAGGTTTTTACCGGGTCATAAAGATAGGGGTCCTCAGTCATAATCTCGTTCAGCATCTCTTCCTCTTCCGCTGGATTATAGTTCCAAGGCTGTACTGGTCTGAAAGATACCGCATCTCTTATTACACTTGTCCACTGGCTACCCGCTACTTGCAAACCTGTATTATTGATATTACTATATTCTACCTGTCCATTAAGCTCAAGATTATTAATAGGTTTATGGGTAATTTTTAAACGATTATTTATTTTTCTGAAACCTGTAGAAATAAGTGTACCTTCCTGATTCAGATAATTACCACTATAGAATAATGAGGTTTTTTGGTTTCCACCCTTTAATGAAATGCTATGATTGTTTGTCTGCGCTGTTCTGAAAATTTCATCCTGCCAATTAGTCCCTTTCACATCCCGATATAAATCAGAATCTATCCATCTTCTGGTAAACATATCTACATTAAACCCCGGTACATAACCATCATTTGCATAGGCTAATTTTTCCTGATATTGAACATATTCGTAAGGGGTCAGCACATCTAACCTGTTTGGTATTGTCTGAAACCATGTAGAAGAATTAATATTAATATCTGTTTTTCCATCTGTTCTTCCTCCTACCGTAGTAATAACCACTACACCATTAGCCCCTCTTGAACCATAAATAGCAGTTGCAGAGGCATCTTTTAAGATGTCAAAACTTTTAATATCACGTGTATTGATACTTGATGGATCGAAATCTTCAAGCGGAACCCCATCTACAACATATAAAGGTGAATTGTCTCCTGTAATGGAATTACCTCCTCTGATAACAATATTAAGAGCACTTCCCGGTGTACCATCATTAGACGTAACATCTACTCCGGCTACTCTTCCCGCCAAAGCCTGATCAAAGTTAGCAGTTGCAGTAACTGCCAGGTCTGCGGGATCTACTACAGATACCGCCCCTGTCAAATCTTCTTTTTTAACAACATCATAACCAATCACTACTACTTCTCCTAACTTAACATCATCCATAACAAGGACAACATTAATATTCTGTTGGTCTAATACTAGTTTTTCTATTGCTTTAAAACCTATATAAGAGAAAACCAGAATATCTGTTTGCTTAACATTTGTAAGAGTATAGCCTCCTTCATGATTAGTTACAGTTCCTGTTTGAGTTCCTTTTATGCTTATATTTACTCCCGGGAGGGGTTCTCCTTTAGAATCTACTACTTTTCCGGAAATGCTCTTCTGTGCAAAGGTTTCTATTGTTGACAGGAAAAGCAAGAATAATATCAATTTGATTAGTTTCATATTTTCTATTGCTTATTGCCGGTAAATACCGGATTCGTCTGTTTAATTTTTTATAATATCTGTACGTCTAAAATTGGATGAATCCCCCAATAGTCTACATTGGTCTGCCTCCTCTCCGTTATCTCGACCGCAGGGGAGAGATCTGTTAAATAGCAGCACTAAGTCAACAGATTTTTCCCACTTCACTCGAAACGATGACAAGATTTTTTGACTTTTGGGCACCCTTCTATATTAGTTTTGTTCCACTGCTTTATAATAAAAGTCTGATATAAAATATATCCCTCCTCTTCCCAATATTGGAGCTGCATTCAGTAAAGTCTGATCAAAATAAGACGCTACTTTAAAAGCTACCGTAAAATTCTTAGATATTTGAGCAGGAGAAATCTCATAGGTACACTGTACCCATTTATTGCTAAATGTATATCCTGGTCTTTTCTTTCCATCAGGATCTGCCCCTGTCTGATCTCCCGGATAAGGCGTACCGATAAACTCTGCACCCCATGGGGCACCGGTGGAATACGCACTACTCCCCACTGTAGTAGTACCGTCTGATCTTCTGCATTTCATATCCGCATTCACTTTTGTCCATGTACCATTTACCCAATTTCCATTGGCGTCTTGGATATTGCCCCCTGTATAATCTGTGGAGATATAAACTTCCAAATCTGTAGGGGTACGTCCATCATTCATATATCTAAGCCAGGATCCCTGATAGTAGTAAGTAAAAGAAAGATTATGTCCGTACTGAAAGGCTGTTAAATCCTGTGTCGAAGTAACCATCCACGCACTGAAAGGCTGTGTTGTCTGTGGATTAGGATTCTCATAAGTCTGGGTCTCAATTACAGTTTGTGCTGTATTTGTAGTCGGTCTCTCCGTAGGTGCATTAAGATACCTTCCTGCACTATTTCTTACTGCTCCAAAGATACCATAAGCATTACCTGCCTTATTTACCTGTACACCATATCCAGTTCCCCCCGTTGGAGATGCCCCAGATGTATACAAAGTAGGGTAAAAGAAATAAATAGTCTCCAGAGGCATTGTTTCCGGCACATCTGTGATTACAGTTGTCAACTTCCCCTCAAATACAGAAATCTCACCGCTGATATTGCTTATAACTTTTACAGTTGGGTTTAAACTTTCACGCCCCGAAAACGCATAATTCGGAGACAAGGAGATAGCACCAGTTTCCTTGTTTATAGAAAGCTTATCAGTATGATCTCCTAGTTCAAAGTAAACATCTGGATTTGAATTGGGTATCAATGGATCACTTGTTTTACTATTAGGATCTCCATAT
This sequence comes from Pseudopedobacter beijingensis, assembly GCF_042678145.1. Classification (NCBI taxonomy): domain Bacteria; kingdom Pseudomonadati; phylum Bacteroidota; class Sphingobacteriia; order Sphingobacteriales; family Sphingobacteriaceae; genus Pseudopedobacter; species Pseudopedobacter beijingensis. The sequence goes on from NZ_JBHUDG010000005.1 coordinate 119,876, forward strand.
ACCAGATTTTGATTTTTAGGTGTATAGATCAAGTTTGCTGGTAATAACGGTGCAATATGCAGATGAAAAGCATCATCAAAAACAGTCGAATATTTCACCCCTTCATTCTCCGTGTTCACCCTGATAGCAAAATAATAATCTCCTACAGGAAAATTATTACCTGCATTCACAGTAATAACCCCATTATTAGCTGAGTTAATAGCTTCTACAGACGTTATAAGTTGCCCGTTCTCGTCCACCACTCCCTCTACAGGTGTCACATTAATATTAACAGTTTTTATACCGCTTATACTCACATGTTGCAGATAAGAATTGTCCAGAATTGTTCCATCTTTTTTTCTTATACTCACCAGTTCAAACTCCGGTATAAGTCCCCCCGTTTGTACCGTAGGAGGTTTTGTTTTAATTCCTTCTCCCTCCCTTATATTAGTAGCACTAGCATACCTTAGGTCAGATGGTTTTTTAGTATTGTTTAAATCTTTAAGAGAATCCTTACAGGCCGTTATTGCCAAATAGCAAAAAAGCAGCAAAAGTAACTTTCTATTTTTCATAATTCAGCGGTTAAGTAAAATAATGTTGGTTTTTAGGTTTATAGCGACTATCAACTCTTACAAAGATGGAGAAACATCATCTGTTATGCAGGGGAATATTTGTCTTAATTAAGGGGGTATTTTGGATACACAATATTTTTATTCATTCACTTGTTTAATACAGAAAAGCACATTAAGGACGCATATATAGGAATTAAAATAGACATTCCACACCTTGCTTTTAGATAATTACCCCCCATTCCCAAAAACAAAAACGCCATACATTAGCAACAACAATCCTAGAGGCTATCATTTTAATCATTACACAATCTATATACAAACGATACAATTAAAATAATTTACAAATGAACATTGTTAAGTCGACCTTACTACTACTTTCTGTGCCTATCCTTTTTAGCTGCAAATCCCAGACAGATACTGCCCTAATATTAGAAAAAAGCGAAAAACAACTTACAGATTTACGTATACTTTCTATGAAAGAACAGAAAAACCCAAGAAGTACCCACGCAGATGGAAGCGTACGTTGGGTTGAATCACCATACGATTGGACAGAAGGATTTTTTCCCGGAACTTGTTGGATGCAATACGAAATAACCAAAAAAGAGCAATGGAAAGAAGCTGCCATTGCCATCCAAAACTTATACCTGCAACATAAAGATTTAACAACAGACCACGACCTTGGCTTTATCTTCAATAACTCTTTTGGTAAAGCTTACAAAATAACCGGTGAAGACTACTATAAACAAGTTTTAATTGATGCATCCAAATCTTTAATTACTCGTTTTAACAAAAATGTAGGCTGCCTTCAAAGCTGGGATGTAGTGGGTAATTGGCAAGCAGAAAGAGGTTGGAAATTCCCGGTTATCATAGACAATCTCATGAATCTGGAAATGTTATTTGAAGCAGCTGAATTGACCAATGATAATACCTATAAAGAAATTGCTATTCAGCATGCCAACACAACCATGAAAAATCACTTCAGGCCAGACGGAAGCTCTTACCATGTAGTAGACTATAACCCTGAAACCGGTGAAATTGCCCATCGTGTAACTGCTCAGGGTTTTGCAGATGAAAGTGCATGGGCCCGTGGACAATCCTGGGCTGTCTATGGATATACCATGTGTTACAGATACACAAAAGACAAGAAATATTTAGATTTTGCCGAGAAGATTGCCAATTTCATTTTAAATCATCCAAACTATCCTAAAGACGGTGTTCCTTACTGGGATTTTAATGCTTCTAAAATTCCTAACGAACCCAGAGATGCTTCATCCGCAGCTATTCTGGCTTCTGCCTTAATAGAATTAAGTGATTATACCGGGGGCAGATATTTACAAAATGCACAGCACATTTTAAATTCGCTGGCTTCTGACACTTATACAGCAAAACAAGGAGAGAATGGCAATTTCATTCTGAAACACAGTGTTGGCAGTATCCCTCACGGAAACGAAATAGACGTTCCGTTAAATTATGCTGATTACTATTATATAGAAGCATTAACTCGTTTAAAAGCGAAAGAACTGTAACAATCCTCAATAGAAAGAAACTATCTGATAATACAGATAATAACACACCAAAATTCCCATGAACTTATATTGATGTCATGGGAATTTTATTTATAAAATCAATGAATACCCGTTTCTAAACTAATACATTATAGGAATTATAAAAAGAGTTTAAATTAACCAGAAACCAAACCAGATAACATATTTTGTTAAATTTGGTCAATAACCGTTCAACTAATGAAAGCCTGTTTCTTTTTTTGTATTCTGCTTTTCCAGATGCTTTTGCAAGCAACATTTGCTCAACATTTAAACAGCATACCAGAAGATTTTAAGTTTCAACACTTTACATCAGCCAATGGTCTATCACAAAGATCAGTAATGGCTATTGTACAGGATAAAAAAGGATATCTATGGTTTGGTACACGAGACGGGCTCAATAAATTTGATGGAAACAAATTTATTATTTACAGACATGATTTAAACGATCCCAACAGTTTAAGCAACAATAATATTCACGCTATATACGAAGATTTCACTGGAAACCTTTGGGTGGGCACACAAAATGGTCTTAACAGATATAATCCTACTGAAGATAATTTTATTCGATATAAATCAGGAAACAACTCAAATGATCTAACAGGCAACATCATCTCCTATATAACCAACATAAATAAAGAAGTGATCTGGGTAGCTACAGAAAATGGAATTAGCGAAATCAATACGATAAACCAGAAGATAACCCATATTCAGAAAAACAAATCCCCTGATAACTCCTTAAGCGAAAACAAAGTTCGATACATTCTACCTACTAAAAATGGCAATATTTGGATATGCAATACAAGATATATTGATTATTACAATATAAAATCTAAAACCTTTCAAAGATTCGACTATCCCAAAAAGAACAGTACAAGCATTCATTTTAATGACTTGCCTACACTTTACATTGACCATAACAACACATTATGGTTAGGTTATGAAGGTGGACTTGCTGTTTACGACCATTCGTTAAAAAGATTTATTGACTTTGAATTCCGTCAGGAAAAAGCCATTACGACTGCTGTTAGAAGCATTAGCGAAGACCTTCACGGAAATTTATGGATTGGAAGTTACTCAGGTCTTTACATCTTAGGAGCCGATCAAGCAGATTTAAAACATATTATACATGACGAAAATAATCCTACCAGTTTAAGCCAAAACTCCATATATAAAATAATCAGAGACTCTAGAGGCGATATGTGGATTGGTACCTGGGCAGACGGATTAAATTATTATAACAGAGATAACGATGCTTTTAAACATATCTCTTTTGGTACAACCAATAACAAATTAAACTACCGCGTGATTAGTGGAATAACCGAGGACTCTAATGGAAATCTATGGATCGGTACAGAAGGAGGAGGACTTAATTTTCTCAATAGAACCACAAAAAAACTCACCTATTTCAAAAATATACCTGGCGATCCAAACAGCTTAAGTGCCAATAATGTGAAAGCCGTTATTATAGATAACAAAAAAAACATCTGGATTGGTATGCATGATGGCGGAGTAAACCTATTACGTCCCAACCAACAGCCTTATAAGTTTCATAAAATTGACTTCCCAAAAGAACATAACCTATCTTTAAAAAGCTATAAAGTTTTAACTTTATTTGAAGACACCCAAGGAAATATATGGATTGGTACACTAACCGGGGGATTAATTTTTTATAACACCCAAACCCAAACACTATCCAGAATAGATAAAGACATTCGTACAATAATGAGCATAGCTCAAACAGAGCACCCTGATATATTACTAATCGGAGGAGACAAAGGGCTCGAAACATTTAATATTAACACCCATAAGAGAAGTAAAATTTCTTTAAAAAACATCAATCAGGAAACCTCGGATATTTATGTAAACTGTTTATTTATTGACAATTTCAATAATTACTGGGTAGGCACCGAGGGTTTTGGTGTATATATCTACGACCCTAAAAGAAAAAAAGCAAAAGTTTATGGAATAAAAGACGGACTACCCAATGACATCATATATGGTATTTTATCAGATAACAATGGAAATATATGGGTAAGTACCAATAACGGAATCAGCAAGATTAATATAGAGTCTGGTTCCATAAAAAACTATAATCAATCTGATGGCTTACAGGGAAACGAATTTAATTATGGTTCTTTTTACAAAACAAAAAGCAAAGATTTATTTTTTGGAGGAACAAATGGACTAACTTATTTCAACCCCAATGACATTCGGAAAAACACATTTATCCCTACCATTGACATCAATAACATCGATGTTAATAACCTACCGTATTCCCGCATTACAAACTCAACTCCACAAATTATTTTAGAGTATAACGAGAACAATTTCAGCATAGATTTTACCTCCTTAAGCTATATGCATCCTGAAAAAAACGAGTTCGAGTACATGCTTGAAGGTAATGACAGAAAATGGAATAATGCAGGCGCTCAACGCAAAGCAGTTTACACCAATATTAAAGCAGGGAATTATATTTTTAGAGTAAAAGGCTCGAACAACGATGGTATATGGAGCCACAAAGAAGCTTCTTTAAATATTAAGGTCTTACCTGCCCCCTGGAGAAGTTGGTGGGCTTATACCATCTATGCTATAATTCTAGGTGGAGTAATTGTATACATCAGGCGGCTTATTCTTTTACGTATTAAAGAAAGAAAAGAGAAAGAAAAGTCAGAACAAATCAATCAACTTAAACTAAGGTTATTTACAGACATATCACATGACTTTCGTACTCCTTTAACCCTGATTATAGGCCCGCTTGAAAAGATGGTTGACGAGAAAATCGGAAATGAATATATACAGCAACAACACGACGTTATGCTTAGAAACGCTAAAATGCTGTTACAACTCATCAATCAGGTGCTTGATTTCAGAAAAAGTGAATCAAACGACCTTACACTTCAGGCCACACAGGAAAACATTATTCCTTTTATAAAAGATATAAAAAATTCATTTAACAGTCTTGCTGCTATCAAAAACATAGACTATCAACTTATTGTAGACAAAAACGAGATCTTAGTCTGGTTTGACCATATTAAATTAAAAAAAGTACTTTTTAATTTGTTATCCAATGCCTTTAAGTTTAGCAATGACAACAGTGAAGTCATTATAGAATTATCTACCATATCCAGGAAAACAGATACCGAAAATAATGATCTGTTAAAAATCAGTGTCACTAACTTTAGCGAAGTCATCCCCAAAAAAGACATTGATTTTATTTTTGATCAGTTCTATCAATTGGATAATGAGAAAAAAAACCTGGGATATGGTATTGGCTTATCCCTTTGCAAAAGATTAATAGAACTCCATCATGGAGAAATCTTTGTAGAAAGCTCTGCTGAAAAAGGAACAAGTTTTAATATTCTTCTTAAACTGGGTCAGGAACATATCAGTTCTGATGAACGTACTTCTACAACCCCTACTTTACAAGACGAACAGCTTTTTGTAGTCAACGAAAAAGCAGTTTCGACACCGTTAGTTGACCATGATATTCCAGAAAGTCAAAATATTTTGCAAAGCCTATTAATAGTGGAAGACAATATTGAACTTCAGGCATTTATTAAGAATATTTTCGACAAACGTTATAAAGTCTTTATAGCAGATAATGGGCAAACAGCTATTGAATTAACTCAACAAAACCCTATAGATCTTATCATCAGCGATATTCAGATGCCCATTATGAATGGTTTTGAACTATGTAAAAACATCAAAACAAACTTATTAACAAGCCATATCCCTATTATCCTTTTAACAGCCAAAACATCCACAACACATCAGGAAGAAGGATATTATACAGGAGCCGACGCCTATATAACCAAACCATTTAACGCAAAAATTCTCGAGTTAAGAGTTTCTAATTTATTGGAAACCCGAGCCGCTTTGATTAGGAAGTTTAAAAAGGATGCTATACTTGAACCTCAAAAACTGGCAGTAACTTCACCCGACGAAACCTTCTTAGAAAAAGCAATTTCAATTGTAGAAAAAAACATAGATAATCCTGATTTTAATGCCAGCATATTTGTCGATCAGATGAATATGAGCAGAACCGTAATCTACACTAAACTAAAGGCATTAACCGGTCAAAACATTTCGACATTTATTCGCACAATCAGATTAAAAAAAGCAGGGCAATTGATAAGCCAAACCAAAATGAATGTTTCTGAAATTGCCTATCAGGTTGGTTTTAACGATTTGAAGTATTTTAGGGAATGTTTTAAAGAGTTTTTTAAGATGACGCCTTCGGAGTATAAAAAACAAAATATAGAAAAAGGCGAATAGAAGACCCTATAAATAGACCAAAAACAAAAAAAGGCCAGCTTCTTATAAAGCTAACCTCTTTTAGCGGTCTGGACGGGACTCGAACCCGCGACCCTCCCGAAACCTCGGGATAATCTAACCAGCTGAACTACCAGATATATTTTCTAATCGACAGTCTTCCAGATGCTCGATAAAGAAATCTAATCTCTAATTGATTTAGATATAATACCCAGTAATCTCTCCTATTTAGTAAAGCCAGATAACAAAAAAGATTATCAAAGGAGTAAAAACATTTGGAGCGATTAAAGGGTTATAAACAAAAAAAGGCCAGCTTCTTATAAAGCTAACCTTTTGGCGGTCTGGACGGGACTCGAACCCGCGACCCCATGCGTGACAGGCATGTATTCTAACCAGCTGAACTACCAGACCTTCTAACCCCATCCTTGCGATTGGGAGTGCAAATATAAACATTTGTTTTTATCTGCAAACTTTTTTTACAAAACAGAAGATCCCTCTTTCAGCTTCTCTGCATTTTCTGCAAATTGCAGAGCATCCAGTATCTCCTGGATATCGCCATTCATAATAGCAGGAAGATTATACAACGTTAAACCTATTCTATGTTCTGTAACACGTCCTTGCGGATAATTATAAGTACGAATCTTAGCAGAACGATCTCCTGTAGATACCATCGTCTTACGTTTGCTCGCAATATCTTCGTTATGTTTAGCCAATTCACGCTCATATAGCTTACTACGAAGCATCTCCATCGCCCGCTCCCGGTTCCCCAATTGCGAACGCTCCACCTGACAAACCACAACAATACCTGTAGGTTTATGTGTAAGCTGAACCTTAGTTTCAACCTTATTTACATTCTGGCCTCCTGCACCTCCAGATCTGGATGTTTGCATCTCAATATCTGCCGGGTTAATTTCTACGTCTACCTCCTCTGCTTCTGGCAAAACCGCAACGGAAGCAGCCGATGTATGTACGCGTCCCTGAGTTTCAGTTTCCGGTACACGTTGTACACGGTGTACCCCTGATTCGTACTTTAAGGTACCGTAAACATCCTCTCCGTAAACTTTAAAAATAACTTCTTTATAGCCGCCATTGGTTCCTTCTGTAACCTCAAGGACCTCTGTTCTCCACCCCTTATCTTCACAGAAACGAGTATACATTCTATATAAGTCACCCGCAAATATAGCAGCCTCGTCACCTCCTGTCCCACCTCTGATCTCAATAATAGAGTCTTTCTCGTCACCCGGATCTTTTGGAATAAGCATCAAACGAATTTTAGCCTCCATATCTTCTTTTAATGGCACCAATTCATCCAATTCATCTTTAGCCATTTCCCTTAACTCCTGATCCTTCTCTATAGCTAAAATCTCTTTATTCGCATCTATATTGCTAACAACATTCTTATATTTAAAATATTCATCAACAATAAGACCTAAGTCTTTATATTCTTTATTTAACTGGGCAAAGCGTCTCATATCCTGAGTAGCTTCAGGATTTGACAATTCCCTTTCTACGTCATCCCGACGCAGTTTTATTGCTTCTAATTTATCTAACATCGTTTGAAAACAATTCGTTAAACAGCGATTTCTCTATATACTACGCTGTTATTTTTGTATTAAAGACCACAAAGTTAATTCTTTTTCACCTATTATTAATAAGTGGTTTTGATGCTTTTGAAATTTAATTACACCAACCCGATCCGGAGTTTTAATCTCCTGTAGTTCGAAAGTTCTGAAGTCGTAGCTGCAAAGCTTATGATCTGCTGTAAAGTAAATTTTACTTCCCTCTACACTAAACTCACGATCTACCGCGGCAACAGCCACTTTAAAATAGTTACCAAACCGATCAAAAATTCTTATACCGGCTCCTTTATCGTTTATAAAAACATATTCATCATTACTATCCAGATAAACAGCATTCATATCCAGTCCATTTCGCTGAAAAAGGCTTTTTGTATTGACAAGATCCGAGAAAGAATTACTCAGCTTTCTGAGCTCCCTATTCAGCTGGTCATAAATCCAGTAACCATTATTATTTGCTGAACAAACCAACGTAATCTGCGAATCAGAACGATTATTAAATGAATATTTAGATATTTCCGTCAGCTGATTACTGAGAACAACAATCTGCTGATACATAGGATAGTAAAGTACTACCCTTAACGGATCTTTAACATCCAATTGTTCAATATTCCCGAAAGTTGTATTACTGTAAACAGACTCCTTTTTACCACTTACATTGTATTTAATAAGGTCATTATCTTTATTTACAACGTAGACATTTCCTAATTGGTCTATTGCTGTTAAGTGGGCTTCTTCATGAATAACAGCCAAAGAAGTGTAATCCTGGGCTACAGCAGACAGTCCAAAACATATTAAAAAACAAGTCAGCAGTCTTTTCATCATGTCTATCAATAAGAACAACCGTTTAATCCTTTTTCCATTCCAGAAGTTCCAGGTCCTTACCATCAAACCGGGCATAGAAAGAATTGTTTACCCATTCGCCTAAATTAACATAGGTGGTTTGCTCAGACAATCTGATGAGAAACGGGTTATGTCTGTGTCCCATAATTAAAAAATCAAAGTCCCCGTGTTCATTTCTAATATCCCGATAAGTATTGTTTGCCCAATCTGATTCCGACCCCTCTGTAGGTACCCATAAATTTTGGTGACTTGCCAACCTACTCTTGCTACTCCAGTAATTAGCAATACCTATTCCTAAATTTGGATGTATCCGGGCAAATAACCACTGACAAAACTTACTCCTGAAAAACTTTTTCAGCATTTTATATTTCACATCACCAGCCCCCAGTCCATCACCATGATGAATAAAAAACCGCTTGCCATTTCTATCCAGAATTAATTCATCATCAATTACTGTTACATCAAACTCCTTTTTAAAATAATCGAAAACCCACATATCATGATTCCCTTTAAAAAAATAGATCTTGATTCCTGCATCACTCAGTTCCGCCAGTTTCCCTTGTAAGCGAATAAATCCTTTAGGAATTACTGCAGCATACTCAAACCAAAAATCAAATATATCTCCTACCAAAAATATTTCGGTCGCATCTTTTTTAACCTCATCAAGCCAGGATACAATTTGACGCTCACGTTTACGGCTCGACTGATAATTAGGCGCTCCTAAATGGAAGTCCGAAGCAAAATACAGTTTATGGTTCTCCAAAATATTACGTATAAACCGTAAAAATAAAATTTTTATTCCTTACTGGTGAAAGTGTACTCACATTACGTTGATTTATCGAGATGTACAGGAGACAGATTCGGGACAGACTCGAGACTACTTCGGGAATGCTTCGGAAAATCATACAGTTTCTTCGAGTGTTCTTCGACAATCCTTCGACAAAATGGCGTTTTCTTCGACACTTGTTCGACAAACCTTCGGCAACAACCGAAGACTACCCGAAAAACACTCGAAAAACACTCGAAGAAATATCGAACCAGTGTCCTGTCAATCTTCAATCTGTCTTCAACCTGTCTCCTGTTATTATGGAATAATTCCAGATACCCATTTGGCATTAAAACTGCAACATTTTAACCACAGTGGAAAGATTTGTTTGATGCTAAAATTGGATTAGACACTATACTAAAAATCTCATTTTAAACCTGTTGCAGTACGTACCTCAACGAACCGTAGCTACACAAAAGAGGATATCCGAAAAATCTTAAACCACCACATTTTGTCATTTCGAAAATAGGAGGAATCTCACTGTAACATGTTCTTATAAAGATTTCTCCCGTTGATCGAAATGAACAAAACAATTTTAAGCCCCCCTCCTATCTCCGATATCTACTTCCTCTTCACCCTCAATTTATTAAAATTAACGACTTGGGCGCTCTGGTCTGGAAGAAGGCGCAGAAGATCTGCCGCTTCCTCTTTCTGCACCAGAATTTCTATTTACAGAAGGTGCTTCTACAGGTCGTTCCATACGCTGAGGGACTTGTTGAGTCCGCTCTTCTCTTTGTGGCCTCTCCATCGGCTGCCTCACAGGCTGACGCTCTACAGCAGGTCGTTCTGACCTTAATCTATCTACACTTTGCGGACGGGCTTCCCTATTTACTTCTCTATCTCTCCCTACCGTATTTTCATTTCTGGAAGGTCGTTCAGCAGTATATGGTCTTTCTTCTCTGGATGTACTCGTTCTGTTTCCAGCATCATTTCTGTCTGGTCTTCCTCCTCTATCGCCAATTACAGTTCTTTCTCTTTCTACAGGTTGAGATCTTTCGGTACGATTAATCCCATCTTCATTTCTGGATGGTCTGGTAGCACTGGTATTTCTGTTATCCGTTCTGCCTTCATCTCTGGAAACCGCAACCCTGCTTGGTCTGGCATCTGTTGACCGATCTATCTCGGGACGATACACCCTTACTGCATTTCTTTCCACAATGGCCGATCCCGGACGGGCAACATCTTCTATACGATGAACCCTAACATTACGATCTGCATTTTGTCTGACATCTCTCACACTCGGACCACTAACATATCTTACATTATTATTCACATAAACATTGTTAATAATGGTTGTGTGGTTAATAATAGTCACGTTATGAGACGGTCGCCAATAGGGAGTATAACTATTATAGTAAATATAACGTTGAGGGATAAACACCCAATAAAAATCCGGATAATACCTTCTTCCTACGTTAATATTAATACTCAGCATAGGTCCCATTGGTGCCCAACCATAATATCCACCTCCAGATCTCCAATCTACCCATGCAGGCCCCCATTCATTTCCCGGTACCCACAACCAACCATCATAGCTATCGTAAAACCAACGTCCGTAATGAAATGGTGCCCAACCCCAACTATAATCAGACACCCAGGTATTGCCATACTGGGTCATCACCCAACGTCCGTTTGTATAATACGGTCTAAAGTCAGCACCAACATTTGGTCTCCATACATAACCGTAATCCCGATTGTTTACCCAATCACCATGATAAGACAGTTCATCGTAAAACACCTGAAAAGAAACATTACGACCCTGAGCCTGTACTTTTACTGTTGTTATTAAAGCAAAAAACGCCAATACAACACCTGCTTTCAAAAACATTTTTCCTAACGCTGACATGTTTAAATCTCCTTTCATTTACCCGGAGTCCCTGTTAGAGGATTCTTTTGTCTTAAACGCCGAAGGTAACAGTAATATTACTATCCGATAAGCCCAAATCTTTAACTGCAGGCATCCCTTTTTAATTAAATAAATCAAAAAACCTATTAAAAGTCGTATTCTGACGCCCTTTTACTTATAGACTGTAAAAATCATCAAAAGTAACATGCCTTTTTATTTTTTTGTTGATTCATATAAAATTCAAATTCCCGTTATTTGCAGAATGACTAAGGGAACGCTATATCTTATTCCGGTGGTGATGGCCGAAAATGCCAGCCATAAATCTTTAACTCCTTATCTGGTTGATACCATCAATATGATTGATGAATATATCGTAGAAAATGAAAAAACTGCCAGAAGATGCCTGAAAGAGGCAGGTCTTAAACTCCCTCAAAATTCACTCATTATTCACGATTATGGTAAACATGAACGCAATAAAGGATTAAATCGCTTTTTCAAAGGACTGGAGGCCGGAAAAGATGTAGGCTTGATGAGTGAAGCTGGTTGCCCTGGAATTGCAGATCCGGGAGCCGAAATTATTGCTGAAGCACATAAACGGAACATCAAAGTAGTGCCTTTGGTGGGTCCCAGTTCTATTTTACTGGCTATGATGGCCGCTGGTTTTAATGGGCAAAGTTTTGCTTTTGTGGGTTACTTACCCATAGATAAAAACGGACGGGCCAAACGTATTAAGGATCTGGAGTCTTTATCTGAACGTTTAAACCAAACACAAATTTTTATTGAAACCCCTTTCAGAAATAACCCTCTGCTGGACGATTTATTAAGAAACTGCAAAAAAGAAACCCGACTGTGTATTGCATGTAACTTAACTGCTGAGGATGAAATGATTAAAACCCTGACTATTGAAGAATGGCAATCCAGAAAGATTAACCTGCACAAGAAACCAACCATATTTTTAATTCACCGTAACAAATGAGTATCCCCTCTTCGTCTTCTGTCCTGATTACTGATATCAATTATGCATCATTGGTTTTGGGTGCTTATCTGGCGCAAAACGGTATTTCTGTATTTATGATTGATAATGGAGAGAGTATACCGGATAATACTATATTTTCTTTTGACAGCTATGCTCTACAATTTTTAAAAGAGGCTGGTTTTCAACATCAGCAAAGTTTTAATGATATTTTTTCTGAAAGCAAGAACATCATTACCAGGAATCTTTGTAATATTTCATGGCAAACTCAACTATCCACTAAGCAGCAAAAGGGACTGTTATGGGATATTTCTTTAATAGTAAACGGGAGCAGTATTAAACATGAAAGCAAGACGGTTATTAACGGCAAAGAACTACTGATTGCAGACAATGAAAATCTTACCATCAAAAATGTTGCTATTCTGTCCTGGAAACTGGAAGGGATTTTAAACAACTATATCCATTCTGATATTTTAATGAATCAGAAGGACGAAGAGGCTCTTTTAAAAGCTTATTTGCTAAAAGACGATTCTTTATCTTCTAAATTGAGAAACTTGTTTTCTAAACCTAAACCGTCGGATATTAATCTTAGAGAAAGTAAAACAAATCTGCACCTTAGTCAGGACAGAACTATTGAAGCCGGTGACCTGATTCCTAATCTGGACATCTATGATGAAAAAACCAAATCAATGACTTCTTTTGATTCATGGTTTGTTCCTGGCAGTTTGTACCTGATTATTTTAGGTACTACATCGCAACAAAACTTGTTTAATATTGCTAAATGGATTAAAACAAACTTCCCTATTCGCTTATTCTACATCCCCTATAGTGAGAGAAATGACCATATATTCAGGTTTTTTAAAGTTGTTGATGGAGAAAAGAAAACTATTATAATTAGACCGGACAGATTTATTGGACTCATTCTCGACAGAATAGATCTGGAAGTACTGGATAATTACCTTTGTAATTTTTTGTTCTTTAAAACTAAAAATGGGATGAATATGCCCAGAAAATTTTATACATCAACAAGCTCAGCAGAGATATTACTTGAAGAAGGATCAAAACCCTGATTTTTTGAGCACCTGCTGTCTGTGAAGAGAGGGGGTGTAATTCTGAAAACAGCAGCCTTTACCCCCTCTCCCTGAGAATCAATATGAATAACGTTGCTATTAGAGATTACTTCACCTCGTTTGCAATGAGGCTGTTATTACGAACGGAATGAGGCAATATTTTAGCAGTAAATTTTTTTACCTTAATCAGTAAGGAAAGGCGTTGACTCAGTTTACCCTGAGCCGGACAAAGACCCGGATTATGATATATCCATCGTCTTAAATTTAACCATGAATAGTTTCTTTCTTACCATAATTCTGTATTACTTTTCCTTCGTAATCCAGCCACTCTTTCCATCGTTGGTCCACATCTACCCCTTCACCATATTTTCTGGCCAAACCAATAAAAAGCGTATAATGGTTAGCTTCTGATATCATCAATTCATGATAAAACTCGGAAAGCTCTTTGTCTTCCACATTTTCGGAAAGCACCTTAAATCGTTCGCAGCTTCTGGCCTCTATCATCGCAGCAAACAACAGTCTGTCTACTAAACTTTCTGTTTTTCTGGCCTGTCCTCCCCCCTTTTTAAGAAACTTAACCAGTTCATTTACATAATCGTCTTTACGTTCTCTGCCGAGGGTATATCCCCGTTGTAAAATAATATCATGAACTCTTTTAAAATGGTCCATCTCTTCTTGTACAAGCAAAGACATTTCCTGTACCAGATCAGAAAGTTCAGGGTTCTGTACAATCAGCGTAATGGCATTAGAAGCTGCCTTCTGTTCGCAAAAAGCATGATCGGTTAATAACTCTTCTATATTACTTTCTACCACGTTTTTAACCCAGAACGGATCTGTTGGTAACTGCAATTTAAACATCGTTTTTTCGCTCATATCTTTAACTCAACTATATAAACCTTTACTATCTATAAAATCAAAAACTTTATCGGGAATAAAAAACCTGATGTCTTTTTTATCGTGTACCGCTTTCCTGATAAATGTTGACGACAGCTCCATCAATGGCGTATCTGTTAAAGTTACTGATGAATGCGTTGCCAGTTCACTCCCTTCATAGCCGGGACGCGGATATACATAAATCTCGTAATCTCTCAAAATCAGCTCGTAATTTTTCCACTTATGCAAGGTCTTTAAATTATCGCTACCCATAATCAAAACAAAGTCATGTTCCGGATAAAGATCCTTTAAATGGGTTAATGTATCTATAGTATAGGAGGGTTGCGGCAAACGTAGTTCTACATCACTTACCTCTATATTTTCTGCCTTCTCTATTCCCAACCTCACCATTTCTAACCTATCGTAAACATGTATAAGGTCTTTTTTTTCTTTTAAAGGATTATGTGGCGATACTACAAACCATACTTTATCCAAGGAAGTGTGATTTGCCATATAATTGGCAATAATCAGATGTCCTGTATGTATAGGATTAAAAGATCCAAAAAACAAACCTATTTTCATTATTTTGTTTATTCGTAAATAAGTCTTTAATTACTTGACCACGTACAGACTATTGACCATTAATGGGCATGCAAACTCCAGACATCGGTCTTCCGACTTTATCCAATAAAATTTAACAACAAATCTTCCGCTTCTTTACAGGCAACTTCCAAATCAAAGTTTTTCAACTGTACATCAAACTTTGGCGAGTAAGCCAGCTCTTTCTCTGCTTTGGCAAAACGTTCTTTTAATTTCTCTTCAGAGTCTGTCCCCCTGCCAGATAAACGTTGTTTTAATACTTCCAAAGATGGCGGCTGTACAAATATAGCTAAGGCATTTTCTTCGTATTTCTTTTTCAATCTCAATCCGCCTTCTACATCAATATCAAAGATCACATGTTTACCTTCGTCCCAAATTCGCTGTATTTCGCTTTTTAAAGTCCCGTAAAATGTTCCGGCATACACTTCTTCAAATTCAATAAATTCGTGTTTGGCTACCTTATGCAAAAAATCTTCGTTACTGATAAAGTAGTAATCTTTACCATCTACTTCTTCTCCTCTTGCACTTCTGGTTGTTGCCGAAATTGAAAATGCTATTTTTTCCGGATACTTATTTAACAGATGGTGTACTATGGTGGTTTTGCCGGCTCCGGATGGTGCCGAAAATATAATTAATTTGCCTTGTTTCATTTTTAAGCTAAAGGCTTAAAGCTAAATGCTTAAAGCTTTTGGCCTTAAGCTTTCTGCTCTAAGCATATTTACAATACATTCAACAACTGCTCTTTTATTTTTTCCAGTTCTTCTTTCATTCCCACTACCAGTTTCTGGATATTGGCGTCATTAGCCTTAGATCCCATGGTATTTACCTCTCTGCCTATCTCCTGCGAAATAAAACCTAATTTTTTACCTCCTGCGTCTTTTTGTTCCAGTGTTTGTATAAAATAGTTGCAGTGCGTTCTTAAACGGACTTTCTCTTCCGTAATATCAAATTTATCTACAAAATAGATCAACTCTTGTTCTAACCTGTTATAATCAACAACTTCTTTACCTACCGCATCTTTAAGGTAGTTATCTAATCGCTCTCTAAAAACAGGCACTCTCTTGGGCTCATGAACTTCCACTTCTGCAAGATAGGACAGGATATTTTGAATTCTCAGGGTCAAATCTTTCTCTAACTCTTTTCCTTCACTCGCTCTAAAATCTTGAAAGTTTTGTACAGCTTGATAAAATACATCTAATACTGCTTTCCATTCTTCTTCAGAAATAGATGCTTCGTCAAATTTAATAACCTCTGGCAGCCCCAATGTAAGTCCTAGTAAGTTATTGGCATTTTCTCCTAAATCGGTGGCTGTTTGTTTCAGTTCTTTATAATAAAATTTCAGTAACTCATGATTGATGGCTCCAGATTTAGCCTCAACGCTATTATTTTCATTGATTATAGATACAGTGGCTTTACCGCGCTCAATTAATCTGTTACACTCGTTACGTAAGAAAAATTCTTTTTCCGAATATGCTTTGGGAAGCTTAAGATTTAGCTCCAGAAATTTACTGTTCAGGGACTTAATTTCTACGGTGTATTTGCCGCCTGCTATATCTGTAGATGCGACTCCGTAGCCTGTCATTGATTTTATCATTTACAAAGATAAAAATAAGCGGCAAGTATTTAATAGTAAGTAAAAAGATTGAAGAGCAGCCTTACCTGATAGTATAAAGGAGAAAACCTGAATGAGAATTGGTAGGATAGATAGAAATCAGCGCCCTAAAGTTAAGGTACCACAATAGCTAGAGATGGTCTTAAGAAAAAGCATCTTTCGTTCATCTTTCGTTAAGAGAAGCTTTAGAGTATAGCCTTCTATCCTGAATTCGATTAATAACAAACTGAAAATGGGTGTTCTTCATGCTTGTATTATAAAGATTACTTCGCAGGCTCGTAATGAACGAAAAATAAGAGTGTCTTTGCGAGAGCCTGTTCCGCTTTATCGGAAAGAAACAACGAAGCAATCTCATTCAAGACCATTCAAACAACACAATAATAATCGAATTGAGGTTTCTAATAATTGGCCAGGTACTCCCGAATAGCCTGATGATATACCAATTTACCTTTAGGTGTACGATAGGCTACTTCTGCTTTCTTATGTACATCGGCAATAATAGCTTTCGCATAAGCTACTGCTTCTTTAAATCTATTGCGTTTATCTTTTTGATGACTGCTGGGCACCACTTTGCTCATATCCGGTATTTTACTCACCACAGTCCCATAATTATAAGTCTTTAAAACTAACTGGTCACAAATTTTACCGCTCATGCCTTGCATGATTACATTTCTTTTCACTTTTGCCATGATTAAAACTTAAGGTTTACATAGGTTAATACCCGAAGCATAAAAATGTAACCCAAAGACAACCAGCAAAATAAACCAGTAAACTTTCAAAAAAGCATAGGAATACATCAAGATTACAAATCGCTGACACCATGCTCTACACAGGAAGGCTCTATTTGTTAAAACATCTTAAATTTTAGAACTTTTACAGGATATACGCTAATTTAGTTTATAATTGATATCGGAACCGATGAAAAAGTTATTTCTATCTTTTGTTTTACTGGTCTTCGCCTCGCTGGCTTTCGCGCAGAATACTTTCGAAGTAAAGGGAATTATTTTCAATCAGAGTAAACAAAGGGTAGAAGGTGTTAATATAGAAAACCAAAGAAACGGTAGGTTGGCAACTTCCGATCAATGGGGTACTTTCTCTATTGAGGTTGCCGTAGGAGACTCTCTTTTCTTTAAAAAAAGTGGTTTTCAGGATGCCGCCAAGTTTATTGCTACTCAACAGAATCTGGTAATTTATCTCAATCAGGGTATTACACTAAACGAGGTTATTGTTAAAGAAAAGAGCAAAGCAGCCGAACAAAAAGATGCCTTGAATGATTACAGAGCAAAAGGAATATATTTTAATGGGAGTCCGCCCCTATTGTTTTCTCTATTCCACCCCTTAACAGCCATACACGAATTGGTGAGTAAAGATGCAGCAAATGCAAAGCGTTTCAGCAGTTATATATCCAGAGAGAATGCACAAACCGCAGTTGACATTAAATTTAACAAACGACTGATTTTAGAACATACCCCCATAAAAGAAGAAAATGTTGCGGAATTTATGTACTACTACCGACCAACTTTAGATCTTGTCAAAAAATGGAATCAATACGATAACATTCGTTACATACAGGATTCTTATAAAAAGTTTGTGCAGGAGAAAAGCGAAAGGGACAGTTTGGAGGAAATTAAGTAGGGTTGGAATGGTGAGTTTTAAATTTTAATATTGAATGAATAGGGAATGGAAAGTTATTGTTATTGGGATTCTAAACTTCATGATTAGAGCACATCTTATCCAACACTTCTACCAAATCAACACCTCCTTACTTTTCAATAGAGGGGTCTGCCGGAATAAAATAAAAGTCTGTTTATAAAGGCTTCGATTAAATTTGCCTTGAGTCTGATAAAAGGGATACAACCCGATAGATATACTAAAGCCTAAATGCCCAACATTTCACAGGTTTTTTCAGCAGCTAGTTTTTCAGCATTTTTTTTATTGTAGTCGACCCCACTTGCCATAGTTTCTCCATCTATTACAATCTGGATGGTAAACAATTTATCGCTCTCTCCCTCCTGATTAGGAATCAGGCTGAATAAAATCTCTTTAGACTGGCGCTGACACCATTCTATCAATCGGCTTTTAAAATTTGTTTCGGTATTTTCCAGTGTATGGATATCCACATGTGCGGCAAGGATACGATTGGTTATAAAACCTTTGGTAAAATTATAACCTTTATCCAGATAAACAGCCCCTATTAAGGCTTCAAAAGCATCGCCCAGTAAAGAGCTTTGTTTAGATGTAATGTTTACACTGGTAGAATCGAACTCTATAAGTTCACTAAATCCCAGTTTCTTGGCTAACTGATTTAAATTAGCTCTGCTTACAATCTTGGATCGCATTTCTGTTAAAAAGCCCTCGTCTTTATAAGGGTACATTTTAAACAGAACTTCTGCAACTACTGCTCCCAATACGGCATCGCCCAAAAACTCCAACCTTTCGTTGCTATTTTTGACTCCTTTTTTTAAACCAGTAGCAATAGATTTATGCCTGAAAGCCATTCTGTATAAAGAAAGGTTTCCAGGCACAAATCCTATTAAATTCCTTAGGACCTTAACGTACTTACGGTCCGGAGAAAAATATAGCTTATAGAATTTTGGCAAAAGCATACAATAACAAACGTAATTACAATACTATAAAAGTTTTATAAAACGCAGGTAATTTATGACTACCACACTCTATCAATCTTCAAATTTCTTGAAAATCACCGAAGCATTGTGTCCACCAAAGCCGAAGGTATTGCTTAACGCAACATTTACTTCTCTTTCTTGTGCCTTATTGAAGGTAAAGTTAAGGTTTGGATCAAATTCCGGATCATCAGTAAAATGATTGATTGTTGGAGGTACAATTCCGTTCCTGATGGCTAAAATAGCAGCAATAGACTCCACAGCTCCAGCAGCTCCCAATAGGTGACCTGTCATAGACTTTGTTGAGCTAATGTTTAAACGGTAAGCGTCTTCCCCAAACAAATCTGCGATTGCTTTTGACTCACTAATATCTCCAACAGGTGTAGATGTTCCGTGAACATTGATGTAATCAATATCTCCGGTTGTCAAACCTGCATCGTCCAAAGCGGCCTGCATTACCAATTTTGCTCCCAACCCTTCCGGATGGGTAGAGGTAATGTGATAAGCATCTGCACTCATTCCACCACCAACAATTTCAGCGTAAATTTTGGCTCCTCTTGCTTTAGCATGTTCCAGTTCTTCCAGAATAATTGTTCCGGCACCTTCTCCTGCTACGAAACCGTCACGATCTTTATCGAACGGACGAGAAGCAGTTTCCGGGCTGTCATTTCTGGTAGAAAGCGCATGCATAGCATTGAAACCTCCAATACCTGCTTCGTTAATGATAGCCTCCGATCCTCCTGAAACAATCATATCAGCTTTTCCCAAACGAATGTAGGTAAAAGCATCAATCAGTGCGTTTGTAGAAGAAGCACATGCCGAAACACATGCATAATTAGGTCCTCTCAAACCATATTTCATAGAAATATGTCCAGCAGCGATATCTACAATCATCTTAGGGATAAAGAATGGATTATACCTTGGTGTCCCGTCGCCTTTAGCAAAGTTGGTAACTTCATCTAAGAACGTCTTCAGACCACCAATACCGGCACCCCATATCACCCCAATCCGATTTGTATTTAACTTTTCGAAATCTAAACCTGCATCTTTAACCGCCTCCGCCGTACTCACCAATGCATAGTGTACAAATGGATCTAATTTGCGGGCTTCCTTTTTGTCGAGAAAATCTTCAACAACAAAATTCTTTACTTCGCAGGCAAATTTTGTTTTGAACTTTTCTGTGTCAAAACGAGTAATAGGAGCAGCGCCGCTTACTCCATTGATTAAACCGTTCCAGTATTCTTCGACAGTATTACCAATAGGGGTAAGCGCACCTAGTCCCGTTACAACAACTCTTTTAAGCTCCATCTATTCGATTAAGAGTTAATTACTTTACGTTTTTTTCTAAATAAGAGATTGCTTGACCTACAGTGCTGATCGTTTCAGCCTGATCGTCTGGAATAGCCACGTTGAATTCTTTCTCAAATTCCATGATCAACTCAACAGTGTCTAATGAGTCAGCACCAAGATCGTTGGTGAAAGATGCCTCTGGTGTAACCTCGTTTTCGTCAACACCCAATTTTTCAACGATGATTGCTTTTACTCTTGAAGCGATATCAGACATAATACTTTAATTTTTATGGTTAATTAATTCTGTGCAAAGAAAAATAAATTCTATTAAATATCAAACCTTTTTGTTTTTACCTATTTTTGATTTTAACATAAAAGCAGTAAAAACGTTTACTGGACGAATTTAATCTTTATTATTTTGAATAAGAAATTTTTAAAGCTAGAACTTGATTTTGATTTTATTTTAATTTCAATCACCTCACAGTTAAGGGATTACAGACTATGCCATTATCTTAACAAAGTACTGAATTTTGACTTCGTAAAGATTGACGACCACGAAATAAGCCTAAAGGGTCAGTCACCAAAATTTTATTCAAAATACCTGTATTACATAGAAGATATTACCCCTTTTTACTATTTAATCTCCAATAAAAGTCCCGACGGATACCTTATTCCGGAATTAAAAGGCTCTGATTATTTTATAATTATCAAAGATTTTATCGATGATGAGGACCTAACTTTCTTGATACAAACAGCTAAATCTATCCCGGATGTACAGGCATTAGTAGAACTTGACCCTACGAAACTCAAATCTAAAGAAAATCTCATCTTTTAACATTTTTAACTTGGGTTGGTGTAAAAAATACACTATTTTTGGATTTCAATTTTTCTAGGTACTTTTAAATTGATCAATCAGGAGACATCTGGAAAGAAACGTTTAAATTCATATATTCGACTCAATTGGATATGAACAGCGACAGCTCTTATGTCTCTATTATTAATAACACGCAAATTCGAATGAAGATTCCTCAAAAAAGAACAAAAATTGTAGCAACTTTAGGTCCCGCTACCTCTAATAAAGACGTTTTATTATCACTAATCAAGTCTGGTGTAGATGTTTGTCGTTTAAATTTCTCTCACGGTAAACAAGAAGACCATCAAAAAGTTATCGATATCATCCGTGAAATAAACAATAAATACAAAACAAACATTGGTATCCTGGCAGATTTACAAGGCCCTAAAATCAGAATAGGTCTGGTTAAAGACGGAGGTATCAATTTAATCAACGGTACGCAAATAAAAATCACTACTAACGAGTGTATTGGTGATGATAACCAGATCTATATTACTTACCCTGCCTTTCCGCAAGATGTAAAAGCCGGAGAAGTTATTTTATTAGATGACGGAAAACTTCAGATGCGTGTAGTGGAAACCAACAGAAAAGATACGGTTATATGCGAGGTTGTACACGGAGGTATATTAACCAGCAGAAAAGGTGTAAACCTTCCGAACACTAAAGTTTCTATTCCTTCTTTAACTGAGGAAGATTTAGTTAACCTTGACTTTGCTTTAGCTAACGATGTTGAATGGATTGGTCTTTCTTTCGTTAGAAAATCAGAAGATATTATCGATTTAAAAAGAATTATCAGCCGCAGCGGAAAAACGTCAAGAGTAATTGCTAAGATCGAAAAACCTGAAGCTATTGACAATATAGACTCTATTATAGCTGTTACTGATGGCGTAATGGTTGCCCGTGGAGATTTGGGTGTGGAATGTCCAATGCAGGAAGTACCAGTACTACAAAAAATGATTATCCAAAAATGTAGCAAAGCTTCAAAACCGGTAATTGTTGCAACACAAATGTTAGAGAGCATGATCACTACTCCTCGCCCAACCAGAGCTGAGGTAAATGACGTAGCTAACTCTGTTTTAGATGGTGCTGACGCAGTAATGTTAAGTGGTGAAACATCGGTTGGAGATTTCCCTCAAATCGTTATAGAAACTATGAGCAACATTATCACTCACGTAGAAAACACTTCTTACCCGTACTACAAAAACAAAGAACTGGATGAGAATTGTCCTACTTATATGGCTGATGCTGTTTGCAGTTCTGCCGTATTCCTTGCCGACAAAACTAAAGCTGCCGGAATCATCGCTATGACATCTTCGGGATATACAGCATTCCAGATTTCCAGCCAAAGACCAAAAGCGAATACATATATATTTACTTCTAACAGAAATCTGTTGAATACTTTAAGCTTACTTTGGGGTGTTAGAGGTTTCTACTACGATAAGTTTGACAGTACCGACAAAACTATCAGCGAGGTTAACAATATATTAAAAGCTGAGAAACTGGTTGAGTCTGGTGATGTGGTTATCAATACGGCATCTATTCCAATCCAGAAAAAAGGAAAAACAAACATGATTAAGGTTAATATTATCGATTAACCTTACAATTAAAATATTAGCCATAAGAAGCCATCTTTCGTAAAAGATGGCTTCTTTGGTTTTTAAAAATTGACATAGGGATAACAGGAAGATCTCTGGCAGTAAATCTTATTAATCCCATTAAGCATCAATTTTTATTCTTAAATTGATGCTCAATAAACTACCTGTATGAAAAATAGTTCTGGAAAAATTGTGTTATCATACACTCTTATTAGCTTTTGCTGGATATATTTTGGCAGCGAACTGATGGAGTACTTATTTAATGCCAATATTATCCACAACAGACATTGGCTAGAAGTAGCCAAAGGCTCCACTTTTATTCTTATTAGTGCACTGCTATTATATAAACTGATAAACTATTATTACAAGAATTTAGAAAAATCTGAAGAACAGTACAAGAACATGTTCGAAAAAACACCCAATCCAATGTGGGTGTATGATTTGGAAAATTATTCTTTCGTAAAGGTAAATAAAGCCACCACACTCAGATACGGATATTCTGAAAAAGAATTTATGCGTATGACACTGGCTGATATATGTCCTCCCGAAGAGGCTAACCGATTAAAAGAATTCCTAACTAACAGAAACGAAAAAGAGCTACAATCAAAAGGTATTTGGAAAAACACGCTCAAAGACGGCAGCACTATTAATGTAAATCTTATTTCGCATACCATAATCTATAACGGTCGCCCTTCTAAGTTAGTATTAGCATTGGACCTTAGCGAAAAAGAACAGTATGAACAGCAGCTAGAAAGACAACAAATTGTTTTGCAGGCTATCAACATAGAGCTTAAGGAAAACATCAGACAACTTAAACTTAGTCAAAATACGCTTTATAATACTCAAAGAATCGCCAAAATTGCCGGATGGAATTACAATATGACCAATGGAGTGTTTGATTTTGACGCTGAATTCTTTAAGCTTACCCAGATCCCAAGATCTAATGAACCGCTCTCTTTAGAACAATTACAACCATTTATACATGCTGATGATTTTTTTATTCTTACTGATTTTATCAATACTTTTTACAAAGGCGCTAAAGAAAAGGAGTGTATTGTAAGAATTAAAAATGCTGACGACTGGTTGTTTATGAGATTTGAAGCTTTCCTTTCCTCCGAAGAATCCCAAACAACTCATTATTTAGAGGGTTTTACCCAAAATATTGATGAGATAGCTAAAGTCAACCTCCAAAACAAAAGACTGGACGAAATCATTAACAGAATTAAAACACTCGTGATTATCACTAACCAACAAGGAGAAATAGAGTGGACAAACTCTTCTTTTTATGAAATTACCGGATATTCCAGCAAAGAAACTATTGGAAAAAAACCCTGGGACATTATAGAGGTTCCGGAAAGCAGCCAAAAACAGATTATGAAAATCAAAAGGGCTATAGAAAATGTGGAGGATTTTGATGTGGAGATAGAGAACTTATCTAGAGAGGGGAGACATTTTTGGCTACAAATAGATGGCAGTCCTATCTATGACGAAAATGGAAACTATGCCGGTTATATTGCCATAGAAAACGAAATAACAGAGCGTAAACAAAAAGAGGCTAAAATAAAGGAACAGAACAGGCTACTTGATAAAGCGGCATGGATCAATTCTCATCAGGTTAGAAAACCTTTGGCTTCTATCCTAGGACTGATAGACTTAATGTCCAATACAGACAATGAACAGGAATTACAGGAATATCTACGTTTATTAAGAATTTGCAGCAATGAATTAGATGAAATCATCAAAACTTCTATCAATATTACTTATACGCAAAAAGTCGACTAAACTGTAAAAGATTTGAGGATTATGCAGGACTCAGTATTTATACATTAATATTTCCTTCAAATACCTTTTTTGCAGGCCCCTCTAAGTAAATATTATAAAATCTTTTGCCATCATAATCAAAACGAATATTCAGGTCGCCTCCCAACACCTTAATTGGCGTAGAAATAGTACCGATTGTTTGACGATGTTTGGCCATAGCCAAAGCAACTGCTGTTACTCCTGTACCACAGGCGTATGTTTCATCCTCAACTCCCCTTTCATAAGTTCTTACAAAGAGGTAATTTCCTTTGTCCTCCACAAAATTCACATTAATGCCTTCTTCTCTGTAAACATCGTTATAACGGATTTTTCTACCTTCTTCGAACATATTTTGTTGATTTAAACCGGAAGTAAGATGTACATAATGCGGAGACCCTGTATTTAAAACATAATCTTCTCCATCATTTTTTATCA
This sequence comes from Pseudopedobacter beijingensis, assembly GCF_042678145.1. NCBI lineage: Bacteria > Pseudomonadati > Bacteroidota > Sphingobacteriia > Sphingobacteriales > Sphingobacteriaceae > Pseudopedobacter > Pseudopedobacter beijingensis. The sequence continues at coordinate 145,060 of NZ_JBHUDG010000005.1, forward strand.
CATCCACATCTATCATTTGCAGACTTACCCATGTCCCAGAATCAGAAATTTTGGCATAGTGTTCCCCATCAACTGCCAAAAAGTTAGTTTCACCTTGTATCACCCCTAAATCATGGGCAAAAGCAACAATACATCTTCCTCCGTTTCCACACATACTACTGGGTTGACCATCGGAATTATAGTAAACCATCTCAAAATCATACCCTGGTTTATCCTGTAAAAACATCATCCCGTCACCTCCCACACCAAATCTTCGGTCACAAATTTTAGCTATAAAAGCTGGGTTATGATGGTTGATACCCTCTTTTCTATTATCAACGATAACAAAATCATTTCCAGCCCCCTGATATTTATAGAATTTCATCTTTATATTTTCGTATGAACAAAAATCGATAATATAATTTTCGCATGCAATAGGAAACATATTTATGACATTCTGAGGCCTTTTAACTTTAAATACATTAATTAACATTTTTTAACTATGCAATTAACAACATAAACTTGCTAATGACGTCTTAATGGTATTATTTTTGGGAATAGGAGTTTTCAAGGTATTAGTATTCACTTGTTTATTAAAAAATTCAATAATAGATGAAGAACATGAAGTCGATTGGCCTGACATTACTTACTGCCTTTGTTGGTGGGGCAGTAGCAATAGGCGCTTACAAGTTATTTGAAGACAAATCAATTGGTAATTTAAGTTTAGATGAAAGGCAAAAAGTTTATTTTGCAAACAACCCATCTAAGTTAGTTTCATCAACAGGATCTTTAGATTTTACAGCTGCCGCAGCAGCAGTTTCTCCGGGTGTAGTACACGTAAGAACGACTTATAATCGTTCAGCAAGTTCTAGACAAGGAGGAGGAGATCCATTTGGAGATATGTTTGAAGATTTCTTCGGAAGAAGAATGCGACCTCAATCAAACACTCCTTCCATGGGTAAAGGTTCGGGAGTTATTGTTACGGATGATGGTTATATCATGACCAATAATCACGTAGTAGACAATGCGGACAAAATTGAGGTAATCTTAACTGATAAACGTGTTTTACAAGCTAAAGTTATCGGAAAAGACAAGAACACCGATTTAGCCTTGATTAAGGTTGAAGCCTCTAATCTTCCTGTGGTAAAATTGGGCAACTCAGACGATGTTAAAGTTGGAGAATGGGTCTTAGCCGTTGGATACCCTCTAACACTAGAGTCAACTGTTACAGCTGGTATTGTTAGCGCAAAAGCTCGTCAAATTGGAATATTAGCTCAGGATAATGTTGACCCTAATAATTATGATCCACAAAACCCTCCTGTAAATTCTTCTATAGAATCTTTTATTCAGACAGATGCTGTAATTAACAGAGGAAATAGCGGAGGGGCTTTAGTAAATACCAATGGTGAGTTAATAGGTATAAACTCTGCCATTGCTTCTCAATCCGGAGTTTATGAAGGATACGGTTTTGCTATCCCAGTAAATCTGGCCAAAAAGGTAATGGATGATTTCATCAAATTTGGCGAGGTTAAAAGAGGATTTATAGGCGTTACTTTCCAGGAATTAAATTCTGACCTGGCAAAACAATTAAACGTTAAAGAAATTACCGGCTTATATGTAAGTTCGACCGTTGAGGGCGGTGCTGCAGCTACAGCCGGAATCAAAAAAGGCGATATTATTAAGAAGCTAAATGGCGAAAATGCGCTAACTTCTGCCGAACTACAAGAGAGAATTGGTAGAATGAGGCCTGGTGACAAGGTATCTCTGACCGTGTTGAGAGATGGTAGTTTAAAAACTTTTGAACTAACATTAAAAGGGGCCGAGGCAAGCAAAGGTAGTTCAGAAAACTCTGTTGCTGCTGCAGAAGTATTAAACAATCTGGGTGCAACATTTGCTCCATTAAAAGATGCTCAGAAAAAGAAATATGGCATCAGCTCTGGAGTTGAGGTTACATCTGTTGCCGCTGGTAAATTATTTGATATATATGAGGTTCCTAAAGGCACCATCATTACCAGCATAAATGGAAGAGGTGTAAACAACGTGGATCAGGTAAATGCAGCCCTCTCTGCCAGCAAAGGAAACATGATTTCTATTCAAGGTATTAGCCCGGATGGAGGACAGTTTAGATTTACGTTCCCCATTAAGCAATAAGGATTAACAAAAGCTCTAATTTATTATAGAGGGACAAAGTAACTTGTCTTTTTCGACTTCGATCGGAATAACAAGTTACTTTGTCCCTTTTTTATTGTTAATTATTTTTTAAAATAAATTGTATTATTTATAAAATAAACATAACTTTAGTTATTGTTACTATCCAAATATAAATCTAATAAGCCTCTATTCACCAAATAGAGGCTTTTTTGTTTCTCATTCAACATTTATATTATTGTAGCATTAATGTAACAAACATATTACCTCCTAGATTATCCAAAAAACCTTATATTTGTACTTGGTTTATAATTGGTTAGTTTAGGCTCCATTCTCCCCGTTTGGAGCTTAAACATTTTTAGACCTAAGGGTTCAAAACAATCACAAAATATTCAAAAATCACATCTGGTTACAATTGATTATTCACAACATCTTCCTTTTAAATAGGCGATAATAAAATCTTCCATATCCCTTTTTCAGGTATTGGAAAGCTTAAATTTTTAAATTCTCTAAGGAGCATACTGCTACAGACATACATCATCACCCCATACATTCGATATAAGGTCAGCACAACACATCCCTTATTCATCCAAGCGCTTTTACCAAACATCGCTCAAACACAATGTTTACCCCCTTATACAGCAACTTATGTTAGCATTCATTCTTACCGATATATTATTAAATATATCCATAAAAAAATCCCAACGATTGACATCGTTGGGATTTCAAATATCCTCTATATCAAATAAGAAATTTATTTCTTAACGTACATTACTTCTTTTACTGCTTTAACAATACGTTCTGCATTAGGCAAACTAGCAGCAATTAAAGTTGGCGCATACGGAAGCGGCACATCTGCACAAGTGATTCTTAACACTGGTGCATCTAAGTAATCGAAAGCATTTTTTTGCACATGGAATGCAATCTCTGAAGAGATAGATGCCAAAGGCCATGCTTCTTCTACCACAACTAATCTATTAGTTTTCTTAACAGATTCTACAACAGTTTTAAAATCAATTGGCCTTACAGTTCTTAAATCAATTACCTCTACACTGATTCCTTCTTTTGTAAGTTCTTCTACTGCCGGCTGTACAGCTCTGGACATCATTTTACCAAAAGAAACAATAGTAACATCTGAACCTTCCTGAACTACTTTAGCTTTACCTATTTCTATATAATACTCTTCTTCAGGAACTTCTCCTTTATCGCCATACATCAATTCAGATTCCATATATATAACCGGATCTGGATCTAGTATAGATGATTTTAACAAACCTTTTGCATCATAAGGGTTTGAAGGTACAACAACTTTAAGTCCCGGACAGTTAGCATACCAATTTTCAAAATTTTGAGAGTGCTGTGCTCCTAATTGTCCTGCATTTCCTGTTGGACCGCGGAATACAATTGGCACTGAAAACTGACCTCCTGACATAGACAACATTTTAGCCGCACCATTAATAATCTGGTCTATAGCTACTAATGAAAAATTGAATGTCATGAACTCTACAATTGGGCGCAAACCTCTCATTGCAGCTCCCACAGCGATACCTGCGAAACCCAGCTCAGAGATTGGCGTATCAATCACTCTTTCTGGTCCGAATTCATCAAGCATTCCCTGACTTACTTTGTAAGCTCCGTTATACTCTGCGACTTCTTCTCCCATTAAGAAGATTTTATCATCTCTGCGCATTTCTTCGTTCATTGCTTCACGAAGCGCCTCTCTATATTGTATTACTCTCATTTCTATATCTTAAAATTATTTTTAAGGGAACGTCCGCAAATATAGGAGATTGTTCATTCAAATACAATCAGATAATCATCATTTAACAAAGGATATAAAAACATGAGGTCTTTACCATTAATCTAATTTAGCGGTAACCTGTTTGGGTTTGCCAATTGTTTTGTAGACTCCCTTACCTTCTATTACAGATGCATACAAGCTTTTGTCTTTAAACACTTCGTAGGCTTTCTGTAATTCGGCATCATATTGAAACGCCTGAAGAATGCGCCCCTTTTCAAAGTAATACCGCTGAACAATTTCCGATTCCAGAATACGTTTTATTTCCGGCTTATAAGTTGTCAGATCGTTACTTTTAATTTTCTTAAGTTTATCTTCCAACACATTTACTTCTGCCTTTACATCATTCAATCTCTTATCTTCTGAAGCCTCCTTTACAAAAGATTCCAATATAACTTCCGAAGAGGTTTTATAACTATAATCTTTTCCTTTCAAAAAATTGGTAAAATTCACATAGTCGGCATCAGAAAGTTTAAATGTTTTTGGAGCACTAATAGAGTTATTAGCTATCCGGTAATTTGTAGCATAATCAAATATCAGGTATTTACCGGAAAGGGTTTGTGTAATCTGATGGTATTTATAGGGTTCTACAAAAACATCCGGATAGATTCCGCTTCCATCATAAACAGATCTTCCTCCTTTGGTTTTATATTCTGTTATTAACGAATCGGCTACTTTTTCTACGGAACCATCTTCTAAACGATGGGTGTAATCCAACGCCTGAATACATCTGCCCGAAGGAGTATAATATTTGGCTACCGTCACCTTCACTAAAGTATTATAGGGTAAATTAAAGGTTTGTTGCACCAACCCTTTGCCAAAGCTTCTTTGTCCAATAACAACGGCTCTGTCTAAATCTTGCAACGATCCCGAAACTATTTCTGAGGCCGAGGCTGACCTGCCATTAATTAACACCACTAACGGAATCTCGGCATCTAACGCTGATGAAGGCGTTCTATAAGTTACTTTTTTTTCTGCATCTCTGCCTATTTGCGACACCACCTCTACATCTTTACCTACAAATAAATTCACTATTTTAACAGCTTCCTGTAATATACCACCGCCATTGAACCTCAGGTCAAGAACCATACCTGAAGGATTATTTTTCTTTAATGCCAAAAATGCGTCTTTAACTTCCTGAGCTGAGTTTTCGAGAAACTTATCCAGTTTAATATACCCAATACCATTATCCAGCATCCCGTAATAACTTACATTGGGTTGTTTTATTTCGGCCCTTTTTATTTGTTTCTCAATAGATTTATCGCCCCGCAACAACTTTATATTAACCGGAGTTTCTTTTGGCCCTTTTAGCAAAAGGCTTACCTCATCGTTATTTTTTCCTTTCAAGGATTGATTATTAATGGACACAATCTGGTCTCCGGCTCTTAAATCGTTCATTTGAGCAGGATAACCTTCAAAAGTTTCGGCAATAAACACTTTCCCATCTCTATGTAAAATACCTGCACCTATACCTCCGTACTGTGTACTTACATACCTCATTTTATAATCCTCAATCTCGGACTCTGCTACAAATTCTGTGTAAGGGTCTAAATCATTCAACATAGAACCTATTGCCGTTTTCATTAACTTGGATGGCTCTACCTCATCTACATAATGCAGATTAAGTTCTTTGTATACCGAGGCGAAAATCTCTAAGTTTTTTGATACCTGAAAAAGATCTGTCTTAAATGAAAAGACCAGTCCTGCTCCTAAAACAATTATACCCGCAAAAAGTACTTTCCTTATAGTTGATCTCGACTTCATCTCTTTATACGTCTTTTTAGCCAATATATGATTTTTTGAGCGTTACCACTCTAATTAGAATTCTTTTTCTTTGGGATTTCTCAGTTCTACGGGTGTACTATCTTTTCCTTTTTTAGATCTCAGGTTTAATACCTCCACCAGAACGGAAAATGCCATTGCAAAATAAATATAACCCTTAGGTATATGCTGATCGAATCCTTCTGCCAGCAAAGATACCCCTATAAGCAAAAGAAATGACAACGCAAGCATTTTTACTGTTGGGTGTCTATTCACAAAGTCAGAGATAGATGCTGCAGAGAACATCATCACAATAACAGCTATAATAACAGCAGCAACCATTACACCCAACTGATTAGCCATACCTACTGCGGTAATAACTGAATCTAACGAGAAAACAATATCCAGAATTAAAATTTGAATAATTACCTGTGAAAAAGAATAATTCTTTTTTAACTGTTGTTCATGTTCTGCTCCTTCCAGTTTTTCGTGTATCTCTGAAGTACTCTTATAAATCAGAAAAAGTCCTCCAATAATCAGTATCAAATCTCGTCCTGAAATTTCAAACTTGCCCAGCAATGTAGCATTCTCTATTCCTACAATACTTGCCAGATTAAACAACGGTTCGGTAAGTGACATCACCCATTTTAAGGAGAATAAAAGAAGCACTCTGGTTATTAATGCTAAAGCCAGGCCTAAAGTTCGGGCTTTCTTCTGTTGATCTACAGGAAGCTTACCTGCTAAAATAGATATAAAAACAATATTATCTATACCTAATACTATTTCAAGGACTGTTAATGTGAATAACGATATCCAAATTTCCGGGCTACTTAGCCATTCCATAATTCATTTTTTTTACATCCTAAAAATATTAAAATGTTATTATGGTTTTTAATTTGTTTAAACATTTTCTTGTAAAATATTATTTGAATTTGCACTCCCTAAAATGGTCATTTACCATACCTACTGCCTGCATAAAAGCATAGCATATTGTTGTACCAAAAAACTTAAACCCTCTTTTTTTCATATCTTTAGCTATTGCGTCTGATATGGGAGTACTTACCGGTACTTCTTTCATACTTCTGGGGAAGTTATTGATTGGTTCTTTTGAGGGCATAAATGAATACAGATACTCATAAAAGCTACCGTACTCTTGCTGTATTTCCAGAAATAGCCGGGCATTGGAAACAGTGGAAACTACCTTCAATTTGTTTCTTACTATTCCTTCGTCTTTCAGAGCTTTATCAATATCCTTCTGGGTAAAACCGGCAACCTTTTGGGCATCAAAATCAGAAAACACTCTTCTATAGCCTTCTCTTTTTCTAAGAATGGTAATCCAGCTTAACCCTGCTTGTGCCGATTCCAGCACTAAATATTCAAACAAGATTTTATCATCTGTTACTTGTTTTCCCCATTCATTATCATGATAATCTACATAAAGCGGATCGGTACCACACCAGGAACATCTGTTAATATTCATTTTTTGGATTGATATTTTCTCTCCAAAAATAGAGAAATTGAGACTATTTCGCACAGCTAGAGCTTGTCCAATTTATTACATAGTAATAACTGATTTTATTCTTTTACTTCTTTTCCGGTTTTATCTATATAAAACTCTCTGTTTTTCAATTTTACTTTTGCTTTTCCTTTTCGAAACTCCGGACCAAACATTCCATTCTCAAATTGCAAAGGAATTACAACTTTCCCTTCTTTATCTATAAAACCCCATTTTCGACTTCCCGACCAATCATCTGTAAAGTAATCAGAAACCGACACTGCTGCCAAACCATCTGAAAAGCTTTCCACACGCTCGTATTTGGGTGGAATAATCTCTTTTCCCTGTTTATCTATAAAACCCCATTTTCCGATGCCCAGACTATTTGTTGTGGCACTAACCGCTACCATCCCTTCTGAAAAAGATTTTGCCTGTGTATATGAGGTCTCCAATACAACATCTCCTTTTTTATCGATAAAAAGCACATTGCCATCTTTACTTTTCTTCACTACTGCTAAGCCTTCTGCAAAATGGGTGGCATATTCGTAAACAGGAGATGTTATTCTTTTTCCACTTTTGTGTAATATACCATACTTATTATCCAACAAATAAATAACCACGTCATCAAAAAAATCTCCAAGCAAAGAATTGTATTCCAATGGAATAACTTCTTTTCCGGTTTTATCAATACACCCTGTTTTTTTATCTAGCGAAACTATAGCTAATCCATTATGGAAGTCCGATATATAGTTGTATTTTGCAGGAACAATAATTTTACCCGAAGCGTTTTTAAATCCATATCTGGAGGTTTGTAAATCTACAAATCCTTTTAATTCCTGACTATGCGATAGAATCGGAACGAACAATAAAATCACCATAATAAGGATCAATATATTTCTAATTTTCATGCTGAACGGTACTTTATTTCTTAATTCCAATCCTTTATTCTTTTAGCTCTTTTCCAGCTTTATCAATATAAAGTTCTTTCCCATTTAATTTCACTTTTGCCTTTTCATTCTTAAAAGATTCCAAAAGGGCATCATATTTCAAAGGAATAATTTCTACGCCAGCGTTATCTACAAAACCCCATTTTCCGCCTATCCCTAAAAGTCCTTTTCCTCCCATACTAACTGCGGCCAATCCTTCTGAAAAGTTATATACCGCATCGTACGCAGGAACTACAATTTCTTTCCCGGTTTTGTCTATAAATCCCCATTTCCCCCCTTTGGTAAAAGGAACACCTTTCAGTAAAAGTCCTTCTCCACCGGTGTTTACTGCTAACATTTCTTCAGAGAAAGTTTTTGCTCCATCGTAGGTAAAAGGGGCGACTTCTTTTCCCGACTTATCTATAAGCCCCCATTTAAACTTCGAACCAACCATTGCCATAACTCCAGCAACTCCTGCCTGAAAAGGAGTACCTGCATAGTATTGCAAGGGAATAATAATTTTGCCTTTTTCATCTATAAAGCCACATTTACTGTTATCTCTCACTAAAGCCAAACCTTCCGAAAAATCGTATGCCTGACTATATTTAGCCGATATTACTGTTTTTCCATTTTGGTTTGTATATCCATACTTCCCGGTTTTTTCAAAACGTATCAACTCCTGAGCTTGTGTAGTTATCCCAAAGTATATCAGGGATAGAATAATAAGTAGTGTTTTTTTCATATCCTTAGCTTTTTAGTGGCGGATGTGTTGAATAGTTTCTTCTATTCTAAGACTTTTCTTAGAATAGAAGAAACGCTATTATTGCCTTATAAAAGTAATATGGGCGACTCCATCCTCGTCACTCTCTGTAATAATCACTTTATTGTTGCTTTCCGAAAATTGAGTAGTAAATGCAAGTTCTTCAGACTGTCCTCCGAAACTCATAATGTACTTATATTTATTTTCTCCTGTTTTTGCCCATTTAATATTTATGGAAGATGGGGTAGCGTCTTTACAGCCACCTGTTCCATCGTCTATCCAATCTTGCGACTGCACTGTACCGTCTGCATTAAACTTAAAAATATTTGATTTGGCACAATTATCCATTGTACTTGCCTCATCTTCTATTCTTTCGGTCATTTTCCAGGTTCCAACTAACAAGTCATTGCTTAAATCGGTTCCTTTATCCTTTTTACATGATACAGATGCAATAATCAATAGTGCCAGTGTTCCAATTTTAAAGTATTTATCTGCGTTTTTCATCTCATTTTGTTTTTAGATGAACTTATTTGGTTTATTTTCCTTTTCTGATAGCTTTCTTTTCTTTGCTTTTAAGCTTTGCTTTACCTCTCCATTCAGAAACAGGCTTTCCCTGCAAAGCATATTCTACATCAATGTAGTTTGGTTTAAGTATTTTGTTATTATCCGTAATCCCATCAAGGATATGACCGCTAAGCGGAAATGAGAACATATTGCCCCAAAAAATAATCGACCATCTTTTAGGCGTTAATTCTACTGTTGCGCTTTGTTTTTTAGATGGCGAATATAATTCCATTGTTACGGGACCATTTTTAAAAGGTAATTTAACAGCTGCTGTATAATAATCTGTTGTATGCCTTACCGATGAACCATCAAAACGTGTAGAATAACCATCTAAAGATTGTCCAAAATATTCACTACTTATATTTTTAGATTCTCCATTGACTTTAACCTGTAAATCTGAAGGGGCCCCCATTAAGTGGACCGGACGCTCTTTCATAAAAAGAGTGGATATACTACCACAACTACTTAATATAAATAATGAAACAATTGATAATAGTAATTGACATTTTTTCATCTTCAATAAATTTTTAAACATTTAATTCGGTTGTTTTTTATTGAAAAAGAACTTAATCTAATTAATGTATTTATGATTAATATCTTTTTCATTGTTCTCATAGCAAATGAAAAGATATATTACATTTTTCTCAATTACACTTTAGTGGTATTTATTGTAATATTTAAAAACCTATTAATTTGGATCTATTTAAAAGGTTCTAAATATTTTAAGGGAAGTGTCCTTCTACCAGATGATACAGTTATGGATACTTATCCGCATAAATCAATTCGTATAAAGCTCTTTTGAATTTTCTTGCATGATAGCTAATCAGGTCCGTATTTTCTGATTTCTCTTTACCAGACTCATAACTACTAAGCTCTATAATATTTGTTATTTGCTGTTCTAATTCTGTATAAGAACTTTCTTTAACCACTTCTTGCTGTTGCAGTTTCAGAGCGTTTAATTCATCCAGATTCATAAACGTCACCGACTTATAATAAAGTATAAAGTAAATAATGGTGGTCATAATTGGCTGAAAGGCATACAGCGGCCAGGAATCTGTTTGGGCGAATAAAAGCAATAACGGAGCTATAATATAACACAATAAAATCAAATAAAGTGTAAGATCACGTAACCAATACAAACCTAAAATATTTCTAAAATTGGGATGTAGAGATTTATTATATCTATTAAGTAATCTTAAAGAAAGTAATAGATATACACCCATCTGCAGTCCTGTTATAAAATTCACTATTAACAATAACTCAATCGGTTCGGTTTTCATGGTATCATATATGTGCTTGATCTCTTCGGGCGATTTTCCATTAATAAGAGCTACATACAGAAACCCAAACAAAAGCGGCAAAGCGTGTATAAATATATTTTTTTGGTAACAACAATTTGCTTACCTACCATACATAGTGTATACATCCAATACAATGGCCCCAACAGGAAAAACAGCACATGCACAATTTCATTTACGAAATGATATTTCCATGCTATCCCTGTAAAAATAAGTACATCATCTATATGTACTCCCGAAAAAACAACCAGGATAGCACTCAATAATTTATGCGCTTGGCTACTACGTTTCTTAAAAAGCAGAACAAATGCAAAAATAAGTAGATTCATTGTGCTTAAAACACCTAAAAAGACCATTATTTCCATTAGCTCAGATTGATATTTTTAACACGAACAGAAAGACCTCCATTATTTGACTGATAAGTAAAATCTGCCCCTATCTGTGAGGCTCTTATAGCCATGTTCTTCAACCCATTTCCCTGAGATCCCTTAGAATGTCCTATTCCTTTCCCATTATCTTCAATTGTTAATAAAAATAGTCCGTCTACCGCTTCTAACCTAAGATTTACCTGATTAGCTCCTGAATGTTTCAAAATATTATTCAATGATTCTTTAATAATCATTATCAGATTACGCTTGGCTTCGTAAGAGACTATAAAATCAGGTTCCTGATTGGGAAGTTCTATAAAGTAATTTATTCCCGAATCGTATAGAAAATCTGATGCATATTCTCTTATACAACTTAGCATATTGGAAAACAGACTACTTTCGGGATTTAGATCCCAAATAATTTCTTTAAGATTTTCTGAAAGCCGCTTGGCATTTCCCGATATCTCACTCAGTTTAAGATCATCTTCCTCATTATTTTTTCTAGCCAGCTCAGACAATAAAGCTATTTTAGTTATTCCAGCTCCAAGTTCATCATGCATATCTCTGCTAATCCTTTGTCTAACCTGTTCTCTTATCAATCTTTTTTCATATTCTGTTCCCGGAAAGTTGATAGACTTATAAAATAAGGTCAGGTAAATTGTCATGGTTATTACAGGCATATAGATATACAGCACAGAGATGTCTGACTGGATGACAAACAACAACATCGGAACAACCAACAGTGCAGATATCAGCAATATAATGGTAAGTACCGTAAGCCATTGCAGACTCAACTGAGATTTATACAGCTTAGATTTAAGCCGTTTATTATACTGATTTAATATTTTAACACTCCATAACCAATAAACCGCAGCTTGTATAGTAACAACGGCAAGGACAATAGTTGCATCTAAAGGTTGTACATGTTTTGCATACTGATAATAAGTTTTTATCTCTAATGCATCTTTAAACAAAAAACTAAGAATATACCAAACGGGAAATAAAAATGGTAAAATATGTAACCATAAATATTTTTTCCAATCTATAACAGCACCGGCCATTAAAGTGGTATATCTAAAATAAACCGGTCCTTCTAAAAATAACAACAAAAAACACAGGTTATTTAACCAGTAATACTTATATACCATATCTGTTAGCAACAAAAGATGCGATGCATGTATTGCTACCAGCATAAGCATGAATATGGCAAGGGTTACATTTGCTTTTTTATTATCTTTCTTAAAAAATAGAATAAACGAAAAAACGCTGAGATGTATAATACAAATCCACGCCAGATAATATGCAGTTACCTGTGTATCCATATCAGTCTTCGTTAAGTAATCTTAGAAATTTTTTGAATGAATTATTGATATCATAAACCTTTTGCTTCAGTTCCGTACCTGGCAATGTTTTCTTATTAGGGTTATCAAAAAAGTACAGTAGTTTATCCAGCTCTTCTTTAAAACTACCCGATAAATTATTAGCAACATACTTTTGTTCTATAACCGCCAATATTTTCTCCTCATTGTACACACCATGCGTTAGTATCTTAAATGAAAAATACAAATACAAAACCCCTGTTGTTATAGGCATAGCCACATAGATAATATCCGCTTCTTTATCGGCAATAAAAATCATTATTGGCGCTATCACAAAACATAAAGCAAGCAATCCTTTAGTTGCATACATTAACCATTTAAGGGTATAATCTCCTGTCTTTTTAAAATGTTGATGTAAAATATAAAGACTCCACAAAACATACATACCTTTTTGCAATGCAGCAAAAGACGTTAATAGGGTATTGGACAGTGGCTGCCGATATATTGATTGCTCATAAAAACTTTGCAAATCCTGCTTACTGGTCAGTAAAAAAGAAAAATAGTAGATTAAAAAACAGAAAACAGGCACAAGATGTATCCAGAAATATTTTCTCCAGAGAATCTTTATTCCAACCATTTGGGCCACAAACTGTAAATACGAAGGTCCTAATATGAATATTGCCAAGAATACAATTTCGTTGATCATCCATAAATCTGCTGCCTTATGGTAAAGAATAAAAAGATGATTTAAATGGACATAGGAAAAAGAGAACAGGAAAACAGCAAAAAATTTAAATGCCTGATGCTTTCTTGCTTTAAAAAGCACCAAAAATCCTAAAATAAACAGATGCACAAAAGACACCCAAGAGATTGCCTGATATAAAGACATTTTGGTTTTGGCTTAACACGGTTTGAATTGAAATATAAATATAGTATATTTTTTAATTCAAACCGACTTTTTATTAACAAACCAATTCAACCTTTCATTAAATTAATAGCTTCTATTGCAGAGTTAACCTGCAGCTTCTTATAAATATTATTAATGTGTTTTCTAACAGTTTCTACACTTATACAAAGCTTATCTCCTATTTCTTTATAGCGATAACCTTTAGAAAGAAAATCCAATACTTCAAGCTCCCTTTTAGTAAGGTCTTTGCAAGATTCATACTTTACACTTTTTTGTTCTTGAAAAGATGCAACTACTTTCCGGGCAATCTGACTACTCATAGGCGATCCGCCGTGGTAAAGCTCATATATAGCCTGGATAATCTTTTCGGATGTAGTAGTTTTGCTGATATATCCTGCGGCGCCTGCCTTCAACGCCGAAAAAATATGGTTCGAATCTTCTAATGACGAGCATACCATAAATTGTGTACGAGGCATAGAAGCTTTAAGTTGTTCAATCAGGCTAATACCAGATCTTCCGGGTAAGTGGATGTCGACAAGCACAACATCCACTTCTATCAAAGGTAAATTCTTTAAAGCTTCTTCAGCATTTCTATAGGCACTTACACACGAATACCCCTCATAACCACTTATAAGGTTTACCAACAACTCACGCGTATCGGTCTCATCTTCAACAATAGCAATCCTGATATTCATTAGCACAATTATAACTAATGCCAACCTACACAAAAACTACATTTTAGTAGTATTTTATAGGTATAAAAAATTCACTTTCCCCTAAGAAAAAGAAAATCTCACATAATTGATATTTTTCCCTTTCTGAAGATAAATTCTCTCATAATGTGTTTTTATAGAAAGGATTTCATCGTTAGGATGAGTTTTATAAACATCAACAGAATGGTCCTGTACCGGATATTTTCCCTCCGATACTTTTTCCATCGTATACTCAAAAAAGCCATCGTTATCTGTCTTCAGATGCATAATCCCCGGTGCTTTCAATACTGTTTTATATTTCTCTAAAAAAGTAGGATTGGTAAGTCTTTTTCTCTCTAATGGGCTTTGTGGTTGCGGATCAGGAAACGTAATCCAAATTTCATCTACTTCGCCTTCATTAAAATAATCGAGTATATTCTGTATCTGAATTCTTAAAAAACCTACATTATCAAGCCCTTCATCTAAGGCCATCTTGGCGCCTACCCAAATACGATTTCCTTTATAATCTATCCCTAAAAAATTCTTTTCAGGATATTTCCTTCCCAAATTAACACTGTATTCTCCCTTTCCACAAGCCAGTTCCAATATCAATGGTTTATCGTTTTTAAAAAACTCTTCTCTCCATTTTCCTTTATAAGGTTTTCCCTCATCAAGCTGAACTACATTTTTAAAGGTTCCTATTTCTGCAAATCTTTGTAATTTTCTTTTGGCCACGATATTTTAAAATTTTGGTAAAAATAAGGGATTCAATTCTTATATTACAACCGAATGATAGCTCGTTTTAGAAACATATTAGACGAAATACGTGAAGCTAAGGATTCAACATCGCAGGAATACCTTGTTTCTATTTTTAAAATTATAAGGCCATACGACTACAAAAATAGCGAACGAGCTAAAGAAAGGTTAATAATATTCATTAATCTTTTAAAAGATACCCCTGAATATCAACAGGTTTTCTCAAAATACATCTCAGACTTACTTAAATCAAAAAACCACATCAGGCTTTTTACAGAATTAGGTATTTCTTCCAATACCAACTTCATGGAAGAACTGAGGAAAAGGCTGAACGCAAAAATATTACCGCCGGCAATAGACAAATCTGAGCTAACTGATTTGCTTCAGGAAGTTTTTTACAATAAACACGACCATATTTGGGTTAATGGAATTGATGACGAAACATGGAAAGAATTCTTTTCCCTGATAGAGCTTCCAAAATCACAGGATCTTATTCTTCCCGATCCGTTCTATATGCCCATAGTTAATTCTGTACATATTTTAACCAACAGAATTTCATCTTTGGGACTTGAACCTGAGATCCTCACTCGGATGCCGCATGTAGAGAAATACCATAGCGATTTTCTGGCTTTAAGTACAGAAATGCATATTTTTTTAAATGCGCACCGCTTAGATCATCATCAGGAAGCAAATGATTCCTTAAAACAAGTAAAAGTTATTCTGACGCAATGTTTAAATAGCTTAGAAAGAATTAGGAAATCTCAAAAAAACAGAGGTACTTCTATTGCCCAGGTATACATTATACTCAGGATAAAACAAAATATTGAACGATTGCAACTGTTGCTCCAATTTCTGGATTTTAACAATACTGACAAGCAAAGGCAATTAGATTTTACTGTTGAGCTGTTCAAGAAACTAGTATATGCTGAAAACAAAAGCAAAGGTGTACGAGCCCATGTTAAAGAAAACACCGATTTATTAGCCTATCAGATTATAGAACATACCTCTTCTGTAGGTAAAAAATATGTAGCTGTTACAAAAAAAGAATATTTTAACGCTATATGGGCAGCTATGAAGGGAGGCTTTATTATTGTTTTCGCCGTACTTATCAAAGCTTATATTGGAGAGCTTAAGGATCTCCCCCTCGTTCCTACTTATATTTTATATAGCTTAAATTATGCTACTGCTTTTATTATTATCTATCTCACCCATTCCTCTTTAGCAACAAAGCAACCTTCCATGACCGGTTCTTACATTGCTAACGCCTTATCTGGAAGTGGAAAGGGCGGGGTTAATATTGACGAGGCTACCGATATAATTATTAGAATGGCCAGAAGCCAGTTTGCTTCAATCATCGGTAATTTAATAGTAGTAGTCCCTGTATCCTTTTTATTTGCCTGGGGATATTATCATTTAACAGGTGACTATTTTTACAGCCGCTCACATGCTATAAAAGCCTTAAATGAAAACAACCCATTCGAAAGCCTGATGGTTATTTATGCGGCTATAGCTGGTTTTTTTCTTTTTGTCTCAGGACTAATTACCGGATACTACGAAAACAAGATTATAACCCATCAAATTCCTAAAAGAATACGGGAGCATAAATACTTATCTAAAAGAATAGGACAACGAAGGCTTAACAAAGTAGCTGCCTTTGTAGAAAAAAACACTGGTGGATTAGCCGGCAATTTTTTTCTGGGATTTATGTTAGGCTGTGCAGGCGGTATAGGTAAACTCACAGGAATACCTTTCGATATCCGGCATATCACAATTTCTGCGGGTAATTATGGTTTAAGCACCTATACAATGATTCACAATCCTATTGCCGACATTATGGTTTATTCTGCAATAGGTGTATTACTTGTGGGTATTATAAACATTACAGTTAGTTTTTCGCTGACACTTATTGTAGCCATCAAGTCTCTCCGCATTAATTTTGACAAATCCAGCGAGTTGGTGCATAGGGTATTTGCTCACTTTATTTTTAGCACCAGAGACTTCTTTTATCCTCCTAAAGAGAAAAAGAATGTTAATTTTGACGGTGAAAATACTGAATAGACTTGGAAAAGACATCAAAAATTTATGTAGCGGGACATAACGGCATGGTTGGTTCTGCCATATTGAGAAAACTTACAGCAGAAGGTTTTAGTAATATTATCACCAGAAACTCTAAAGAACTTGATTTAAGAAACCAAAATGAAGTTTCCCTGTTCTTTGAAGCAGAAAAACCTGAGTATGTATTTTTAGCTGCCGCAAAGGTTGGAGGAATTGTAGCAAACAATACCTATCGGGCAGATTTCTTGTATGACAACCTTCAGATCCAAAACAATGTTATACACAGCTCTTATGTTAGCCAGGTAAAAAAGCTGATGTTTTTAGGCTCTAGCTGTATATATCCCAAAATGGCCCCACAGCCCCTTAAAGAAGATTATTTATTAACCGGATTATTGGAAGAAACCAACGAACCTTATGCCATAGCAAAGATTGCGGGCATTAAGATGTGCGATGCCTATCGTAGTCAGTATGGTTGTAATTTCATATCTGTTATGCCTACTAATCTTTATGGGTATAATGATAATTATCATCCACAAAACTCTCATGTACTACCTGCTTTAATCAGAAGATTTCATGAAGCAAAAGTCAGCAATTCTCTTGAAGTAACTATTTGGGGAACAGGCACACCTAAAAGAGAGTTCTTATTTGCCGATGATTTAGCCGATGCTTGTTTTTACCTGATGTTAAATTATGACGAAGAAAACCTGATTAATATTGGCACTGGAAAAGACATCAGTATTAAAGAGCTTGCTTTTATGATTAAAGAAATTGTAGGCTATACCGGTCATATTAATTTCGACACTTCTAAACCAGATGGAACTCCTCGAAAACTGATGGATGTGAGTAAACTTCTTTCAAGAGGTTGGAAATATAAAACCGAACTTGAAGAAGGAATCAAACTTGCCTACGAAGACTTTAAAACGAAATACACTATATAATCAAAAAAGCCTGTTCTTTAATTAAAATAGAAAACAGGCTTTTCAAACAATCCTTTATTTGATATATTAAGAAGTTTCGCTGTCGGGCGGAATCCCATAATCCACCTCTTTTTTCTTTCTACCGGGCAGAATGTTACTTACCCACCCCGAAACTTTATCTACTAGCCCGCTTATGGTAGCCTGATTAAACAACGAAGGATTTATTGCTTTCTGAGAAATTAAAGCTATTGCTGATTTAATTATCCCCCCTTTACCTTTCAACAAGGTTTTATTAAGTAAAAAGGGAATTGCAAATCTCAACATCGCAGTAGTCCAATCTGCCTGAATTTCATTAGCTTTTCCTCCACTAAAGAAATTAACCATTTTTCTGGCAAATTTAAAAGGAGAACGAACCGCTTCCTGCAAACTTTCTTTTTTTTGACTAAAATAAAGCTCTTGCTCTATCTTCTTTTGTCTCAGTACCTGAATTTCGGCTCTAAGTTGCTGTAAGTTTTGTATTTTCGGCATTACACTCATTCCTTATCCTCCTTGCTATCTTCTTTAAATGTCTTTTTAATAATGGTATTCACGATGGTTCTTTCCAAAACATTCCCCTTTATCAAGAAGACAACTAATGCAACTAAGAAGTAAAACAGTGCGACAATGAAGAATCCTGAATAAGAGTTCCCTAATAACTCTGAAATATAGAAACCCAATGCCAGACTAACGAACAAAAAAGCCAGTAATAGAAATACCGAAATTATCAGTATAGCTATAATCTCTGCTATAGCAGATGAACTTTTTTCTATCGCCACCAACTTGGCCAGCCTTAAACGAGTATCAACATATTCTTTAAGTTTATCTATGATTTCCTGCATATTTCTATCGTTAAAGGGCCTTTATAAAAATCAAACTCCCGTTATTTCTTCTTCCAATTCGCTTTCAGCTTGTTTTACTTTCGCTTTGATATTTTTCACTATTTTTTCTTTTAAATCAGAAAGGTTATCTATCTCCTCTGCTGCTTTTTCTCTTATACTGTCTCCTAAATTTTTTAAAGAATCTGAAATCTTATCTCTGGTTTCGGAGCCTTTATCCGGAGCAAATAATAATCCTAAGGCAGCACCTGCTGCTAACCCTGCTAATAATGCAATTGCGGTTTTTGTGTTATCTGTCATGTCAATACAAGTTTAATTGTTTTCAATTCTTACATTTTATATAAAGAAAATACCTTGCCAAAATTTGATTTTTAGTTTTTTTTTACCAAAAACTTATCATCCCTTGTCTACTAAACGGTCTTGCTCATATATTTCAACCAAATGGACAAACCAGATTAATAACAAAGGGCCAAATACAATACCTACAAAACCAAAAAGTGGAATCCCAATAAGCACACCTATTATGGTCACCAACGGATGGATATCCCCCATTCTTTTACTCACAATAAAGCGGATTACATTATCAATATTAATTAAAATAATGAGGGTAAAAAGAACAATAAAGACTGCACTGCTCGTTTCTCCGTTCAGATAAAGTATTATTGCAGCAGGAATAGTGACCATAGGCGCTCCAACAACCGGCATAAAGGACAGAAAAATACTGATTACTCCCCAAAAGAAAGCATCATTAATATCTACAAAATAAAATGCTAAACTAACCAACATCCCCTGAACTACAGCGATTAAACCTTGTCCCAAAATATTGGAATAAGTTGCATTTTTAAGCTCGATGCCAAATTGTCTGGCATGATATTCTTTTAGTGGGGCATATTTAATTAGAGTTCTTTCAAAAAGGTCCATTTTAATAAACATAAAATAGAGAACAAAATACATCAATACCAAGCCTATAAATATATCGAAGGCTCCCCCCACAAACGAAGGAAACATCTCTTGTGTTATTACGGTTAGTTTATCTAAGTATTTATTGGTTAAATTAGGCTGATTTAACTGCATTCCTACTACATCATCTAATTTATAAAGTAGGGCTTTTAATTGAAAACTATCGCTTCGCCAATCAGCTACTTTACTTACCACCATATACCCTAATGCAAAAAAGGGAATAACCATAATTATAAAAGAGACAACAATTACTATTGTTGCCGCAATATATGCCGGTATCCTTTTTTCCATGAATAAATAAATAGGCTTAAAAATAGTATATATAACAATTGCACCTAAGAAAGCTGTAATATATGCCTTTAAACTATATAAAATCAGGGCTGCTGAAGCAAGAATTACTATTAAAACTATATTATTTCGTTGTTTGTATGTAAAAACAGGCATACGAATATTCTTTTCAAAAAAAAAGCTCCGGAACACAATGTCCGGAGCTTTCAATATAATAAATTTAATTTATTATTGTGCTTGAGGGAAAACTATCGGACATCCTGATCCGTCTACTTTAGTTCCCGCCGGTGTATTTGGACATTTATCAAATTGATCTGATACGCCATCACCATCTGAATCTTTTTTCAATTTATCAACCTGACCTTCTACCGCTGATGTACGAGATTTCAATTGATCTAGGTCGTTTCTTAAAGCTGGATCTTGCAATTCGTTATATAATGTAGAAACTGCATTATTCCATTGTAGCGCTGGTTTTGATTTAGATCCTAAAGTAAATTCAAGTCCTGCATAAGCATAAGACCATCTGTCTTTGTTAGACGGTCCGTTAAACCAACCTCCATCTAAGTTATCAGCATCTAAGAAATTAGCATCGTAACCTAAGTTTAACGCTACTACTTGTCCTAATTTAATGTTAGCACCAACACCTACAGGAATATATAATTCTGTTCTTTTCCCTGTATTATTTGATGCATTATTTTTAAGATCGTAACCTGTTAAACCAGCACCCGCTTGTACAAAGAAACCTAGAGATTTCTCTTTTTTCAAGAAAGAAATTGTACCTACATTCACCACACCTTTTAAAGCTGCTGCGTAAGTTAAATCAGTTTTAAAGCTTGGCGCATTACCCGCATCGCTTAATTTACCTGCTAGTTCACCTCTATGTGCATCTAATTTAAGGGCAAAAGACGGAGCCAATTGTTTTTTAACAAACAAACCGTATCCTAATTTTGATTCCCATTCTGAATAGTCATTTGTTCCAAAAGGAATTATCGGAGAAACAACGCCTGCATTTACACCGATAGACCAAGTTCTGTACTGTTTTGCACCACCAAATACTTTAACAGACTCTTGAGCCTGCGCAAACAATGTAGCCACAGACAATACTGAAGCTACTGCTAGTGTTCTTTTTAAGTTCATTTTTGTCATTTAGTTCAATTGTTAAAAATACGTTTTGTATTTTGTTTTTGATACACAAACGCTGTACCAAATTTCAATATTAATACAATGTTAGCAAAATTACTTCAATTTAGCATACTGTATTCTTGTTTTTCTTCTTTTTCGATAGATTTTATTTAAAAACGCAATATTAGTTTTTCAACACGTAATCTTCTATTATTCAAGGCTTATCGCTTTCATTTTGTTATACAATGTTTTACGATCTATCTTTAATAGTTTAGCTGCTTTTGTCTTATTAAAGTTAACTTCTTTTAGCACCTTAAGTATCGTTTCGTACTCGGCCTCTAAGGCGGCGTTCTTAAGGTCTAATTTTTTCTCTTTTTTTGGACTATTCGTAGAATTATCTCCACTACTCCCTAATTCTAATGCAGCCAGCTTAATAAAAGTAGATATCTCCAAAGGTAAAGCTTTCTCCTGTACGGTATCTCCCTCTGTCAATAAAACAGAACGCCTGACTACATTTTTCAATTCTCTCACATTCCCGGGCCAGGAGTAGTTTAAAAAACATTCTTCCACTTCTTCACTAAATGCTTTTACGGTTTTATTCAGCTCTTGGTTCGCTAGATCAAGAAAATAATAGGCAAAAGTCAAAATATCCTTTCCTCTTTCCCTCAAAGGGGGCAAGTAGATACCGAATTCATTAAACCTATGATACAAATCTTCCCTGAATCTCCCTTTTGAAATAGCGTCTACCAAATTTTCGTTAGTAGCCACAATTATTCTCACATCCAAATCTATCTCTTTGGTAGATCCTATACGTTTAACTTTTCTTTCTTGTACTGTTCTTAACAATGATGCCTGAATTTCGTATGAAAGGTTTCCTACCTCATCCAGAAAAAGAGTCCCGCCATTAGCCATTTCAAAGTGTCCTATTTTAGTGAATAGGGCTCCGGTAAAGGATCCTTTCTCATGCCCAAAAAACTCCGATCCCGCCAACTCTTTAGTTAAAGAACCGCAATCCATCGCAATAAAGGGCTTGTCTCTTCTGCTACTTTTCTGGTGTATACTTTTTGCTACAGACTCTTTCCCAGTTCCACTTTCACCGATAAGAATGACACTATAATTTGTGGGAGCAACTAAATCTATTTGACGCATAAGCTCTTTTGCCGCTGTACTTTGCCCAACGACATAATCATCCAATAATTGAATATTTTTCTTCTCGCCGTTAGACTTAGAGATATTCTTATGAGTCTTATTTTCTTCTAATTCCTCGTTTAGGGCTTGCTGGGTTTCTATAGCCTTATTTACGGTATTGAGTATTTCATCAGGATACAAAGGCTTAGTAATATAATCATAAGCCCCCATCTTGATTAATTCTACTGCAAGTTTTATATCCGAATACCCTGTAATAATAATAACCCCCGTACGTGGATACTGATGTTTTATCTTCTTTAATACTTCTCTTCCATCGGTATCTTCCAGGCGAAAATCGCACATTACCAAATTGAAGGTCTCTTTTGATAAAATCTCAAATGCTGAGGCTCCGGTAGAAGCTGTTTTCACCTCGAAACCATTCTTTCCAAGGAATCTTGAGAGCAAGAGTCCTATATTAACTTCATCATCTACAATGAGGATTTTTTTCATCAACGCTACTTACTTTGGGCTTGCTAATATAACTATAAATTTATTCTTCTAAAACAGGCATTTATTTTTTAAATATGCTGAAAATGTTTTAGATAGCTCACTTAAATTGGGGCTTGCGCTTATTAATAAACGCATCAACTCCTTCCGTATAATTTGTAGTTAAAAAACAGGTGGAAAACTCTTCAACTTCTGTATTAAAACCTGCATCTCTGTCTTCTTTATAAAATGCATTTATAGCTTTTATCGCCGAGGAAATTGCCTCGGGAGATTGAGACAGAACCTGACTCATCCATTGTTTACTGGTTTCTATTAAATATTCCGGTAGCACAACCTGACTCACCAAAGAAAGACTTTTCGCCTCCTCAGCATTTATTCTATTGGCGGTCAGGACAAGTTCCATAGCCTTAGCTTTCCCTACAATTTGTGGCAGTCGTTGGGTTCCTCCGTAGCCAGGAATAATTCCTAATCCAACCTCTGGAAAACCAAACTGTGCATTCGCAGAAGCGACACGAAAATGACAGGCTAATGCCAATTCAAATCCCCCTCCTAATGCAAACCCATTAATAGCGGCCAGTATAGGCTTAGATCCACTTTCAATAAAATCGAACACAAGCTGTTGGCCTTTTTTAGCTAAGCGGAACGCCTCTTCTTTATTTAAACCTACAAATTCTTTTATATCTGCTCCTGCTACAAATGCTTTATTACCCGCTCCTGTTATTATAATCCCCTTTACCTTTTCATCTCCATAAGCTTCTTTTAGAGCTTGGTGAAGTTCATCTATCACTTGCGTATTCAATGCATTGAGCTGTTTTTCTCTATCGATAGTAATGGTTAGGATTTTCTCTTCGATGCTTATCCTTAAGGTTTCATATCTCATAATCTCTATAATTAGGGCTTATTATAAATTTACTGAGATTGTGTCACATATTATAAAAAATTAAAGTTTAGTTGAACCTACATAAAACAAAAAGCCCTGACCAATGCTGATCAGGGCTTTCAAAATATCTTTAAAAAAGATTAGAATCTAAAACCTAGGTTAATACCTGCTCTTAACCCCGCCCACGGACCAGAAAAATCTATTCTTGCTCCATTATTAGTTGCTTCTCCAGATAATTTTAACATAGGAATATCGGAATCTTTTAACTTATCAATTTCCTTTTGCAATCCATCACGCTCATCATCTGACAATGTTTTATTACCAGTAATATCTCCTTTAGCACTTCCCGCATTTGGCCCTAAAATCATCCAATCCAGATAAATTCTTTTACTCAATTTCCACTGTGCTCCAAACATTAAACCACCAGTAATAGTAGTAACATTTCCAGATAGAGGAATTTTTTCAGTCTTTTCTATATTATTTTGATCCTCATATGTAAACTCAAAAGGGAGATCTGCAGAATAAACTGCATAGCGTACAAATGGAGCTATATAAAACCCTCTAAATACACCTTTTCCCATGTAGAATTTTACTTCAGGGGTAATAGCATAGTTCCCTAATTTCAGATTACTGATGTGCTTATTAGTTTCTGGATCATCAATAGCACTTTTTATATCATCTAAAAAAGGAAGTTTTCCTTCCCCCATATATCGGAAACCTATTCCTGCCGATATTTTTTTACCTATTGCTCTTTCATAAGTACCAGAGTAAGTCCTCAATGGCAGCCCAGTTAAATTAAGCTTTATTAAATTTTTTCCATCATCTGATTTTACAGACTCTTTTTTATCCGCTGCTTTTGTCACAGTTACCAGCATAGCTATAACAACTGTAAGAAGTAGTTTTTTATTCATACTTATATTGGTTTAATTTTGCAAAAATAACTTAATTATATTCATAAAAAAATACTACTTATTAGGTATTTTACTAAATCTCTGATATCATTCAGAAAAAAGCCCATTCATTCTTACCAGAAATCATAACCAGTTCCCTACTTATATATTTAAACATAAAGCCCCGTGACAAAATGTCACGGGGCTTTATATTGTATTTTCTTTTAAAGGGTACTACTTAGATTTTTCTTCTTTAGCTTTTTTCTTAAAATAACCTCTAAACAAAAAATTACTTTGCAGTGCTTTCATATTTTCATCCAATTTCTGAGTACTGGTTTCCAAATTCCCCATCACAGATTTCAGTTGCTGAGCCGCTTCTTCATCGTTTAACAATACTCCAATAGCATTATTACTATTATTAAGCTGTGCCGTAGCCTTATTTAGATTCTCTGTAGCTGCTGATGCTGATTTTGCCATGCTCTGAAATTCTTCAACTGAAGATTCTAATTTCCTGAACATCACCGTATCTTCCAGTACTTTTGACACAAAACCCTCACTATTGTTTAGTTTATTGCTAAACTTATTCAATTCCATGGCCATATTATTTGCAGACTGCGTTGTAGCATTCAAATTAGCTACAATTGCTTTAAAGTTATGAGCTATCTGGTCATCCGTCAATAGTGCTCCCACAGTTCCTTTACCCTCTACCAAACTTCTCGCCAGTACCTTAAAGTCTCCGGTAATCTCCACCAGGTTTTTATTATTGGTCTGTAAGGTCTTCATAATATCATCGGTAGATAAGGTTTTATTCACCTGTAATTCATCTCCATCTTCTACAAAGGGGTATTTAAGAGAACCTCCATCTATCACAACAATCTTATTCCCAATTAAACCGTCTGAACTAATACTTGCTTTCGCATCTTTATGAATGTATTGGTGTGCAGATTCATCTATATTTAAGATTACCTGCACCTGAGAAGTCCCATAGAATTGAATTTTTTTGATTGTCCCGATTTTAACTCCGGAAAACCATACATTATTCCCTGATTTAAGTCCCTGTATATCGTCAAAAACCACACTAAGCTCAAAGGTTTTTACAAAGGTTTTTTTCTGTCCACCTAATGTAAAAACCCCTAAAAGAAATATAGCAATACCTATAAAAATAAAAATCCCTACGGTTATTCCTCTTTTTTTCTCCGTATTTTCCATATTTTATTTATTGTATAAAATTATAATCATAAAAAGATTTCACACGTTCATCGTCAGTATCAAAAACTTCTTCAAATGAACCTGCTTTATTAAATTGGCCATCCAAAAGTATAGTTACTCTGTCGCCAACTTGTTTTGCGCAAGTCAAGTCATGCGTAATAACAATTGAACTGGTACTAAACCTCTCCTGCACTTCATTAATAAGGTTATTAATCTCTATACAGGTTATGGGATCAAGCCCTGCTGTAGGCTCATCATACAGCATAATTTTTGGCTGTAATATTAATGTTCTGGCAATACCAATCCGTTTTCGTTGCCCTCCCGATAGCTCAGAAGGCATTTGATTAATAGTCTGACTTAAACTAACGGCATCCAAAACCGACTCTACCGCATAATCTATCTCCGCTTTGCTTAGGTTCTTTTTATTCCTAACCAAAGGAAATTCCAGGTTTTTCCTTACAGTCATACTGTCATAAAGCGCACTATTCTGAAATGAAAAACCTATATTCAAACGTAATTGTTGTAATTCTTTGGGTGATATTTTATTGACTTCTTGCCCTAAAACATTAACTGTTCCCGAGTCCTGTGTCAATAAACCAGATATTATTTTTATAAGTACAGATTTTCCCGTCCCAGATTTACCTAACACAACCAGATTCTCTCCCTGATAAAGATCTAGATCTACACCTTTGAGCACATGATAGTCTCCAAAAGATTTATGTAAATCTCTAATGGTTATCACCTTTGTGTTCATATCTATATGCTGTTGCTTCTTCATTAGGTCCTAAACATAAATGTGATCTGAGTACCAATAATTTCTTCTAAAAACACTAAAAACATCCCCATCACTACTGCAGCATTTGCAGCTCTACCTACCCCCTCGGTCCCTTTAGACGAATTATATCCTTGATAACACCCCACTATCCCTATAGTAAAACCAAATATAATGGCCTTAATAGTCGAAGAAAAGATGTCTAGAAAACTTATAGCTTCAAATGCCGATTGGATAAAAGCTTGAAAACTGGTGTTTTCAAACGCATATACATTTAAAAACGCTCCAATCATGGCTACCAAAGCCGTATAAAAAGTAAGAATAGGAATAGTGATTGTTGTTGCCAATGTTCTGGTAACTACCAAGAATTTAAATGGATTTGTTCCAGACACTTCCATAGCATCTATCTGTTCTGTAACTTTCATAGAACCTAATTCAGCCCCTATACTAGACCCTACTTTACCTGCGGTAATCAAAGCTGTTAGCAAAGGTGCCAAAGATCTAAGTATGGCTATAGCCACCAATGATGGCAACCAAGAAGTAGCTCCAAACTCAGACAAGCTAGGTCTTGATTGTTTTGTAAAAACTATCCCCGTAATAAAGCCCGTTAATGTTATCAATCCTAAAGATTTAAAACCTACCTGATAACACTGTCTTATAATTTCTTTACCTTCTATTGGGGTAGAAAATGCCTCCTTGAAGAAACGTAGTATAAATCTGTGAATAAGATATAACTCATAGAATATACTGTTTAGTTTTTTCCTGAAACGTGACTTCGGTTTTTCCAAGTTAAAAAAAGTTTATTGTTGATTTGTAATTTACAAAAGAAATCAAATCTATGTAGATCTTAAAAACCAATTTTGCAAAAATATCATTATCTCAACATTTAAGCCACTATTAGAGAATTTTAACAAAAAAATAACATTCTTGTTTTAAATATGAATATGCTATTCCAGAATTTCGCTCATAGCTAAGGTTTTGCTATTTTTGCAGGATATTTTGTTTTGAAAAAATGTCTGAAGAAAGGTCACTTAATTTTATTGAGGAAATTGTTGAGGAGGATATCCGAACAGGTAAACATGGAGGTCGTGTTTTAACCCGCTTTCCACCCGAACCAAATGGTTATTTACATATTGGACACGCCAAGTCTATATGCTTAAACTTTGGTCTGGCAAAAAAGTACAACGGGACTACAAATTTACGTTTCGACGATACTAACCCCGTAACGGAAGATACTGAATATGTTGAAAGTATTAAAGAAGACGTTAATTGGCTGGGATTTGAATGGGCCGAAGAGCTTTATACTTCTGATTATTTTGATCAGCTTTATCAATTTGCAATAACGCTGATAAATAAAGGTCTTGCCTATGTAGATGATTCTTCTTCTGAAGAAATAGCTAAAGGAAAAGGTACGCCAACACAACCGGGAACCCCTAATATTTTTAGAAGCAGAAGCATAGAGGAAAATTTGACTCTCTTTGAAGAGATGAAATCTGGAAAATATGCCGACGGAGAAAAAGTTTTAAGGGCAAAAATAGATCTGGCAAGTCCTAATATGCACATGCGTGATCCTATTATTTACAGGATAAAACATGCGCACCATCATAGAACAGGAAACAAATGGTGTATTTATCCGATGTACGATTTTGCTCACGGACAATCTGATGCTATAGAAAAAATAACACACTCTGTGTGTACACTGGAGTTTATTCCTCACAGGGAGTTATATAACTGGCTGATTGACATGCTTGAAATATTCCCTTCCAAGCAATACGAATTTGCCCGTCTTAATATGAGCTATACAGTGATGAGCAAAAGAAAGTTAATGCAATTGGTTAACAATGCTTTTGTTGCAGGTTGGGACGATCCGAGAATGCCTACTATCAGCGGATTAAGAAGAAGAGGTTTTACTCCTGCTTCAATAAGAAATTTCTGTGACAGAATTGGAATAGCAAAAAGAGAGAATGTCATAGATTTCAGCTTGCTCGAGTTCTTTATAAGAGAAGACCTGAATAAAACTTCGTGGAGAAGAATGGCGGTACTGGATCCTATCAAAATGGTGATTACCAATTTCCTTGAGAACGAAATAGAATGGCTGGAAGGAGAAAACAATCC
This sequence comes from Pseudopedobacter beijingensis, assembly GCF_042678145.1. NCBI lineage: Bacteria > Pseudomonadati > Bacteroidota > Sphingobacteriia > Sphingobacteriales > Sphingobacteriaceae > Pseudopedobacter > Pseudopedobacter beijingensis. The sequence continues at coordinate 173,549 of NZ_JBHUDG010000005.1, forward strand.
GGAAGCTGAGGGTGGTGAAGGATCAAGAAAAGTACCTTTCACCAAAGAGCTTTGGATTGAAAGAGAAGATTTTATGGAGGAGCCTCCTAAAAAATTCTTTAGGTTAGGTCCTGGTTTAATGTGTCGATTAAAATTTGCTTACATTGTTAGATGTGATGACTTTGTAAAAGATGAACACGGCAATGTTACCGAAATACATTGTACTTATTTCCCTGATTCAAAATCAGGCAGTGACACTTCTGGCCTTAAAGCAAAAGGAACCATGCACTGGGTGAGTGTACCTCACGCCAAAACAGCAGAAGTTAGACTCTACGACAGATTATTTAAGGCAGAAGCACCAGATGCAGAAGAAGGTGACTTTAAAGATTATATCAATCCTGAGAGTTTAGTCGTTGTAGAAAACGCATATATAGAACCAGACTTATCTCATGCCGCACAACAACTGGCAGATTTCCCTGACAGGAGATATCAGTTCATTAGAAAAGGCTATTTCTGTCTGGACAAGGATTCTACTGCTGAGAAACTAGTATTCAACAGAACTGTTACTTTAAAAGACGGTTGGTCTAAATAATGATTAAAATTAAAAAAGAAATCTAAGGCACTCCTTTCTTTCCTAAAACATTTGGGAGGAAAGGAGTCTTATTTTCATCTCGACCACCAATAGAGATTTCTATCAGAATAGTCTACAATAAAATCCTAAGAAATCTTATCCAGAGTAATTCCTGCAGCCGAAGGTTTATTAAAAAAGCTTCTTAACACCATGTGTTCAGGCTTTAACAGCTCAGGATCATTTCCCATAATTTCCTGTACCGTTTTCCGGGCCTCAATGAGTATATTCTGATCTTGGGCCAAATCAGCAAGTTTAAGATCAAGAACACCGCTTTGCTGCGTTCCTTCTATATTTCCCGGTCCTCTCAGTTGTAAATCTACCTCTGAAATTTCGAAGCCATCATTTGTACGAACCATAGTTTCTAACCTGATTTTCCCTTCTTTACTCAATTTCTCCTTGGACATCAGGATACAAAAAGATTGCTCAGATCCCCTTCCTACCCTTCCTCTCAATTGGTGCAATTGAGACAACCCAAAACGTTCTGCATTTTCTATAATCATAACGGAGGCATTAGGCACATTTACTCCAACTTCTATCACTGTTGTAGCCACCATAATTTGTGTTTCCCCTTTTACAAAACGCTGCATTTCGAATTCCTTTTCATCAGGCTTTAATTGACCATGTACAATACTTATTCTGTATTTCGGTAAAGGAAACTCTCTGGAAAGTGTTTCTATCCCATCTTCCAGGTTCTTAAGATCTAATTTTGCACTTTCCTGTATCAACGGATAAACAACATAAACCTGCCTGCCTTTTGCTATTTCCTGCTTCATAAAACCAAACATTCTTAAGCGCTGTGCCTCATACATATGTATCGTTTTTATAGGCTTCCTTCCAACAGGCAACTCGTTTATTACAGAAATATCCAAATCCCCATATAAAGACATGGCTAACGTACGAGGAATAGGTGTAGCTGTCATAACCAATACATGTGGCGGTATCGGGTTTTTCTTCCACAGTTTGGCCCTTTGTTCCACTCCAAAGCGATGTTGCTCATCAATCACAGCCAATCCCAATTGTTTAAAAACAACAGTATCTTCTATTAAAGCATGTGTACCAACTAATATATCTAAATTTCCATTTTTTAAATCTTCCAGAATCCGGGTTCTGTCCTTCTTCTTTGTAGATCCCGTAAGCAAGGCTATACGCACAAGACCGTCCTGCAACATGGAAGAAATAGACACATAGTGTTGAGTCGCCAGAATTTCTGTAGGAGCCATTAAACATGCCTGGAATCCATTATCTATTGCCAGCAACATACTCATTAATGCAACAACGGTTTTTCCTGAACCTACATCTCCCTGCACTAATCTATTCATCTGCGCCCCTCTCTGGCTATCCCAACGTATCTCTTTCAACACCTTTTTCTGCGCATTAGTCAATTCAAAAGGCAGTAAGTTCTCGTAAAAATAATTAAACTTCTCCCCTACATTAACAAATATATTCCCCTTAAATTTTTGTGTGCGCAGATGTTTTATTTTCAAAAGCTTTAGCTGTATAAAAAACAACTCTTGAAATTTTAAAGTTGCCTGCGCTCTATTCAATAAATGGGCACTTACAGGAAAATGTATATTCGAGATAGCTTCTTTATTGGAAATAAGCTTATATTTTTCCAAAACATAATCAGGTAGTACTTCCTTGATTTCATTTGCAACAACATCCAGTAAATTGGCCACTAACTTTTGTAAACCCTTAGAATCTAATGAGAATTGTTTGAGCTTCTCCGTAGACGAATATACAGGTTGGAGACTCAAATTACCTTTCTCTTGAGTTTCTTTAGAAAACACTTCCAACTCCGGATGTGCCATTTGTAGCTTACCATTAAAAAATGATGGTTTGGCAAATAGGATATAAAGCTGATTAACCCTTAATATTTTTTCCATCCATTTTAAGCCTTTAAACCACACCAATTCTATTTCTCCGGTATCGTCAACTGCTCGGGCTACTAGTCTTTTTGTTTGCTTTTCGCCAATTATTTCAAAGGATTTTAAACGTACAAGAATTTGTACATAGGGGGAATTTGCGTCTACTTCAGTAATCTTATAAAACCTGGTTTTATCAATATGCCTAAAAGGATAATAATACAGCAGATCTTTATAAGTAAAAACACCTGTTTCTTTTTTTAAAATTTCAGCCCGTTGCGGGCCAACGCCCTTTAGATATTCTATAGGTGTATTAAAAATATCCACAGCGTGTTATCTTTAGTTGGCTTTTACCGCTACAACTGATATTTCTACATTTACATTTTTAGGCAAGGTTCTTACAGCAACAGTTTCCCTGGCCGGGAAATCGTGAGTAAATCGCTTGGCATAAATTTCATTCACTCTTGCAAAAGAATCCATATCGCTCAGAAAGATAGACGTTTTCACAATATTAGAAAAATCCATCTCAGCGGCATTTAATATTGCTTCCACATTATTTAACACCTGTTCTGTTTCCAGCTCTATAGTTTCATCCATGACTTTATTATTCTCAGGATTTATAGCTATCTGACCTGACACATATAAAATATCGCCAACCATTACTGCCTGACTATACGGACCAATGGGCTCTGGAGCATTTGAAGTGTATATAATTTTCTTTTCCATGGATAAATCAAGAATATAAAACCAAATTTAAAGATATAAATCTGAATTGACAGTCTCTTAATAAACACTTATACAATGCCTATTATAAAGCCCGCTTATTATTTATTAAAAACAAACCAATCCAGCATTTTATAAATGACCCCCAATATAAACATTATAATGGCGATTCTATTAATCCAATGCATCACCTTCAGGTTAAAACTCTGAGGTATATTGGGATTCTTTTTTCTAAAGAAGTACATACATACAAAAGTATAAAATAAAAAACGGAGTCTCTAAGACTAGAGACTCCGTTTTTTATATAACAATCTATTTAGATTATTTGTCTTTGAATTCAACACGACGGTTTAAGATACGACCTTCTTCTGTTGCATTAGATGCAATTGGACGGCTTTCTCCGTAACCTTTTACAGAAATTCTTTTCGCATCAACACCAGAGTTTACTAAGTAAGTTTTTACAGAGTTAGCTCTATCGATTGATAACTGCATGTTGTAAGCTTCTGTACCTTCAGATGAAGCGTGGCCATCTAATTGTACTTTTTTAGATTTGTTAGCTCTTAAGTCTGCAGATACTCTATCCAAAGTAGGATAAGCTGAAGTTCTCAATACTGAAGAATTAAATTCAAACTGAATGTTGTCTGAAGTTATTTCTTTCTCAACAGCTGGAGGCTCAGGGAATTCAATTGGACAACCAGAACCATCAACTTGAACTCCTGCAGGAGTATTTGGACATTTGTCAAAATAATCTGCTACACCATCACCATCAGAATCTTTTTTAAGTGCATCTACTGAAGACTCAACGTTTGTTAAACGACCTTTCAATGCATCAACTTCTTGACGTAAAGCTGGATCTTTCAACTCATCATACAACAAAGCTACTGGGTTAGACCACTGTAAGCTTGGTTTTGATTTTGAACCTAGCGTGAACTCCAAACCTGCATAAGCATAAGACCATTTGTCTTTATTTGAAGCACCGTTAGCCCATCTTCCATCTAAGTTGTCAGCATCTAAGAAGTTAGCATCGTAACCGATGTTTAAAGCAACAACTTCACCTAACTTAACATTAGCACCAACACCTACAGGAATATATAATTCTGTTCTTTTTCCTGTGTTATTGTCAGCGTTGTTTTTTAAATCATAACCAGTTAAACCCGCACCCGCTTGTACGAAGAAACCTAATGTATTTTGTCTTTTCAAGAAAGAAACAGTACCTACATTAACCACACCTTTTAAGGCAGCAGCATAGTTTAAATCTGTTTCAAAACTTGGCGCATTAGGAGTATCGTTCAGTTTACCAGACAATTTACCTCTATGTGCATCTAATTTTAATCCAAAAGATGGTGCTAATTGTTTTTTAACAAATAAGCCATATCCAAGATTTGATTCCCACTCAGGGTAGTCGTTTGTTCCAAAAGGGATAATAGGAGAAAGTACGCCGGCATTAACACCTATAGACCAAGTTCTATATTGTTTTGCCCCCCCAAAAACTTTTGCTGAAGAAGACTCTTGCGCATTTGCCACAGCTGCAAAAGCAGTAGCCAGTGACAACGCAACTGTTTTCTTCATTGTAGAATAATTCATAATCAATTTTTTAAGGTTAAACAATTTTAATTGTAAATTCCGTCAAATTTAAATTATAAGTTTGACATCAGCAAATAATCAAATTTCATTCCAAAAAACAAATAATTCAATTAATTTCTTTAAACAGTTTTTGTACGGTGTTTGCTAACTTAGCATTATGAAATATGAAATCACTAACTCAGAGCTATTTATAAGCAATCGAAAAAAACTATGCAATAAACTAAAAAACAACAGTTTAGCTGTATTTAATTCAAATGATGAGTTTCCAAAAAGTGGCGATCAATCTTTCGATTTTAAGCAAAACCCTGATTTTTTCTATTTAACGGGTATAGATCAGGAGCAGTCTATTTTAATTATTTTCCCAGATTCACCCAACCCGGCATACAGAGAAGTCCTTTTTTTAAGACAAACAAATGAGCACATTGCCATTTGGGAAGGACATAAATACACTAAAGATGAAGCAAAAAGAGTATCCGGAATAGAGAATATTTTCTGGTTAGAAGACTTTTGGAATATTTTCCCTTCTTTGATGCATTATGCGGAATATATTTACCTAAACACTAATGAAAACGACAGGTACGCTCACACAGTACCTTATAGAGATATCCGCTTTATTGAAGAAATAAAATCTAAATATCCACTCCATAAATTAGAAAGAGCCTCTGTAATTATGCGAGAATTAAGACCTGTTAAATCCGAAGGTGAGATATTTTATATTAAAAAAGCATGTCAAATTACACGCGACGCATTCTTAAGAGTGCTCAGATTTGTAAAGCCTGATGTGACAGAATATGAAATAGAGGCAGAGATTATCCACGAGTTTATCCGCCAGCGCGCAACCGGACATGCATACTCTCCCATTATAGCCTCTGGTAGAAATGCCTGTGTCTTACATTACAACGATAACAACCAGATCTGTAAAGACGGAGATGTTATCCTTTTCGATTTTGGTGCTGAATATGCCAATTACAATGCCGACCTAAGTAGATCTATTCCCGTAAATGGTCGTTTTACAAAACGTCAGAAAGACGTTTACAATGCGGTACTTAATGTAATGAAGGAAGCCAAGCAAATGCTGGTTTCCGGTACACTTTGGAATGATTACCAGGATGAAGTTGGAAAAATAATGACCTCAGAGCTAATCAATCTAGGGCTATTGGACAAACATGATGTAGCTAAACAAAATCCTAAAATGCCCCTATATAAAAAATATTTTATGCATGGAAACTCTCATCACCTGGGTTTAGACGTACATGATGTAAGCAACAGATACGAACCTTTTAAACCGGGAAATATTTTAACAAATGAACCAGGGATTTATATTTTGGAAGAGAATTTGGGAATCAGGCTGGAAAACAATATCTTGATTACTAAAGATGGAAATATAGACCTTATGGCAGATATTCCTTTGGAAGCAAATGAAATTGAAGACATTATGAATGCATCTCCATCACTTATATAACAAGAAAAACATCACGCTATGAAAAACATTTTTTTTAACCAGACAGAATAATAAATTAATTAAAGAGCGAATACCATAAAGCTTTATTACTTTTGTACATAATTACCATCAGACAAAATCATATTTAATGAAAGTAACCGGCTTCACATTCATCAGAAATGCCGTTATTAACGATTACCCAATTGTTGAGGCAATCAACTCTATTTTACCTATTTGTGATGAGTTTGTTGTTGCTCATGGCGGCTCAACTGACGAAACATTAGAATTGCTAAAGGGTATAAACTCGCCCAAAATTAAAATAATAGATACAGTTTGGGACGAAAGTGTCCGTGAAGGGGGGCGTACATTTGCACTAGAGACCGATAAAGCATTCAAGGCTATCTCTTCAGATACAGATTGGGCATTTTACATCCAGGGAGACGAGGTGGTTCATGAAAAATATCTTCCAGTTATAAAAAAGGAAATGGAGCTGTGTTTAAATGATAGTTCTGTAGAAGGACTTCTTTTTAAATACCTTCACTTTTACGGTTCATACGATTACTATGCTATATCCAGAAGATGGTACAGACGAGAGATCAGAGTTCTGAAGAATCTCAAGGGAATAAAATCATATCGAGACGCACAAGGGTTTAGAATCAACGACAGAAAAATAAGAGTAAAAGAAATTGACGCCTATATATATCACTACGGATGGGTAAAACCACCTCATGCTCTTAATAATAAAGTAAGGAATTTCAATAAATTTTATCATAATGATGAATGGATAGATACAAATTATCCTAAAGCAGATACCTTCGATTACGGCAACGCAGACGAACTAATAAAATTTAATTTGACTCACCCTGTATCAATTCGGGAAAGAATTACGAATAATAATTGGGAGTTCTCATTTGATCCTACTAAGGTTAAAAGAAAACTTTCTTTTAGAAGAAAACTTTTAAAATTAATTGAGAAGTATACCGGATATAGATTGTTCGAGTACAAAAATTATAAAAAGATAAGGTAAGAATGCTGATGAAGAGTATTTCTGTGGTTATTCCAAACTATAATGGAAAACATTTATTTGAACGGTATTTCGAACACAATTTCAATATCATAAAGTCCTTAAAAACTGATACAGAGATAATTGTTGTCGATGACGCATCAACAGACAGCTCTGTGGAGTATTTGGAACAAAATTACAGAGATAAAATACAGATTATAAAAAAAGAACAGAATAGTGGCTTTTCAAACTCCTGCAACTTGGGCATTAATGCCTCAAAAAACGATTTAGTATTTTTACTCAATACCGACGTAAAACTAAACGAAGGTTATTTTGATAATCTGTTCAAGTATTTTGAAAAAGAAGATACTTTTGGTGTAATGGGAAGAATTATTGGAATGGACGACAATAATATACAAGAGTCGGCAAGGCTTCCTAAAGTTTCTGGAAAAAAAATAAAACCCAGTAATTTTTTTTACATCGAAAACCCTACATCCTTCACACCTACCTTTTATCTATCCGGGGCTATTGCACTTATTGATAGTAAAAAACTAAAAGAGCTAAACGGATTCAATGAGCTGTTTAACCCTTTTTATTGCGAAGATCAGGAGCTTTCCATAAGAGCATGGAGAATGGGCTGGAAATGCTACTATGAACATAGCGCTATATGCAGGCATGAGGTTTCTGGCTCTACCAAATTTCATAGTGACAAATGGGCTGTAAAGAAGCTATACTTCAGAAACAGGTACTACGTACATTATTTACATTTATCGGGAAGCGACTTATTATTATGGCATCTGCAAGTAGCTATCGTTGATGTGATGCTCACCATAGTAACATTACAATTTTATAAAATCCCTGCATACCTGACCCTATTTTTCAATAGAAAAAAGTTGAAAAGAAAAAAGAAAGCTTTCAACCGTCAAATGTCTAAAAGAGACACTAATCACGATCTTCTGGAAATAATAAATCAATTGGAAGCCTCCTTAGATGGCAGGAACATAATAAAGATCTAACCTTTTCTAAAATTACTTTTTCCGAAGTACCCTCGAATATTGTATATTTATTTCCTTTTAAAGTCAAGTTATTTCAAATTTTTATGCTGAGTTACTTCAAAAATTCTTTGGCAAGAAAAAAAGCAAGACGAATTACACAGGAATACCCTCCGGTAATAGACTCTTTCGACCTAGGCAAATATGGAAAAATAGATTTTGCAAACTGGTCTAATCCATTGGCTCCACATATAAAAATTCATTCAGCGATGATTGATTTTTTTAGTCAATTTATTAAACCTGGAGACTTGGCTATTGATATTGGTGCCAATATTGGTGACACCACTGTACCAATGGCATTATGTACAGGACAAACTGGTCTTACTTTAGGTTTCGATCCCAACCCGTTCGTATTTAAAATTCTAAAAAAGAATGCATCATTAAATACCGAACACTATAGAATAGAACCACAACCTTATGCCATCTCAAGTAATGAGGAAGAGTTTTTCTTTATATCATCAGAAGCCTCTTTTGCGAACGGTGCTATCTCCAAAACCGAGAAAAGCGAACATGGAAAATTCATCCAACCTCAGAAAGTGAAAGGAGTTAATCTGGAATATTTTTTACAAAACAATTACCCGGACTGGATTGATAAATTCTCTTTTATAAAAATAGATACGGAAGGATATGATAAAGAAATTCTTAAATCTATAAAAGACTTGATTCTTAAATGCAAACCAACAATTATTGCTGAGAGTTTTGGAAATGCCTCCAATACCGCAAAGAAAGAATTATTCGAAATCATTCACGGCATGGGATACAATATTTTTTATTTCGAGGACTTTAGTACAGATGCAGTAGTACAGAAACTGGGAAAAAGTGAAGATATGCTGAAATTCAAGAAAACAATTAACATTTACGCCACTCCCTTATAAAAAAATTTCCCTGATAGATAATAGATGAGAATCCTTATAGCTAGCACAGCCAAAATCCCCGTTTCCTCGTATGGTGGAACCGAAAGAGTTATATGGTATTTGGGAAAAGAATTATTTAAGCTAGGGCATCAGATTGTATATTTGGTCAGCGAAGGGTCTAAATGTGACTTTGCTCCTGTTATTTATATTGATAGCAGTAAAAAAATATCAGAACAAATTCCACAAGACATAGACATTGTACATTTCCATTTCCCCCCGGACGATATCGATGAAGTACAGACACCTTATATCGTTACCATACATGGAAATGTAGATTTCCCTTTTAAATTCCCCATAAATACTGTTTTTGTTTCCAGAAATCACGCCAACAGATATTCTTCCGATTCTTTTGTTTATAACGGATTAGATTGGCAAGACTACTCTAATCCTTTAGCAGCTTCTCATCGAGATTATTTTCATTTTCTGGGAAACGCCGCATGGAGAGTAAAAAATGTTAAAGGGGCCATCGGTATCATAAAAGGTACCAGATCTGAAAAAATAAATATCATTGGGGGAACAAGACTAAATTTCAAAATGGGCTTTAGGTTTACACTAACACCAAGAGCCATATTTAGCGGCATGGTTGGTGGTGAGGAAAAAAACCTGCTCTTAAGAAAATCCAAAGGGTTAATATTTCCCATAAAATGGCATGAGCCTTTTGGATTATGTATTATTGAAAGTTTATATTTTGGATGTCCTGTATTTGCCACTCCTTATGGCTCCCTGAAAGAATTGGTTATCGGGGATGTGGGTTTTTTATCCAACAAAAAATCGGAGCTAATTGAAGCTGTTGAAAATACAGGACGATACTCTAAAAAAGTATGCCATGAATATGCTCTGGAGAACTTCAACAGTAAAAAAATGGCTTTGACTTATTTAGAAAGGTACACCCGCGTGTTAGATAATGAGCCACTAAACAAACAACATCCATTCTCAGACAATACACCAAAACCAAAATTCCTGGATTGGCATGAATAATCAAAAAGATTTAAATATTGTTTCCTCATGTTAAGTTCTGATTTTAAGATAACGGTTTCTATTGACACCGATTTCTCTAATATTTAGAACATCTATCAACACAATTATATAATTTTTACAGAAAGCATCTATAAATCTGTCAATTGGTTTACTTTTGCTTTCCATTGGTTCTACAACCATTAATTAAGAGATGTATCACACAAAAATAATATTCTATGTCAAATAACAGCTTAAGATTAAATGAATACCTCGTTTTATTTTACCGGATTTTTTTAAGCTTTTTATTTTACCAAATCGCCAGAATACTTTTTTACCTCTTCAATCAATCTATCATAAAGATCAATAACATTGGAGACCTTTTCAAGTTTTGCTGGTATGGAACAGCTTTTGATACAACAGCCCTCCTCTATATCAACAGTCTTTTTATATTATTAAGTATACTACCATTAACCATTAACACAAAAGATGGATACCAGAAAGCGCTAAAGATTCTATATTTTGTAACAAACCTTATTTTCTACGCCACAAACTTCACAGATTTTATATATTATAGGTTCAGCCAAACAAGATCCACTAAATCTACATTAGATGTTATTAAAGATGAATCCAATGGCTTCTCTTTATTTTTTCATTTCCTGACAACTTATTGGTATGTATTTGTACTATTCATAGTATGCGCTTATCTATGGGTTTATTTATACAATCGGGTAAAAGTAAAACCACATCCAAAGCACAAACTGGTACCCTATTTTTTATTTTCATTAATTGGACTTTTGATTATTGCTACTCTTGCCATTGGCGGCATAAGAGGCGATTTCAAACACAGCACCAGACCTATAAACATGGTAGATGCCTATCGTCATGTAACCATTCCAAACCATGGAGATGTTGTTTTAAACACTCCTTTTGCTATATTCAGAACATTGAACATAAAAAAATATGAAGCTAAACAATGGGTCTCTCAAGATTATATTAACAAACGGATTAAACCAATTAAATACTATCCTGATATCAGCAAAACTGAAAAACCCAATGTAATTATCTTTATTCTGGAAAGCTTTGGCAGAGAATATTGGGGTTGTATGAATGAAGATACCAATATAGCTAATTTTCAATCGCACACTCCGTTTCTGGACTCCTTAAGCAAAAGCAGTCTTATATTTACTAATGCATATGCTAACGGCCGTCAGTCTATCCACGGCATGTCATCTGTTTTGGCTGGCATTCCGTCTTTTTTAGATGCTTTTACTTCTTCTCCTTATGCAAAACAGGACATCCAGTCCATCATCTCTGTTTGTGACTCTATGGGATACAACACCTCATTCTTTCATGGAGCAGCAAATGGGTCAATGGGTTTTCTGGGATTTTCCAATATATTGGGTTACAAAAACTATTTCGGACGTACCGAATTCAATAATGAAAGCGAGTATGATGGGATTTGGGGAATTTGGGACGAACCCTTTTTCCAATACATGGGTCAAACACTAACCCAGCAAAAACAGCCTTTTATGGCTACCCTATTTTCTCTTTCCTCTCATGATCCTTTTAAAATTCCAGAAAAGTATAAAAACAGATTTAAAGAAGGTCATATTCCCATCCATAAATGTATAGAATATACAGACTACTCTATCCAACAGTTTTTTGAATACGCAAAAAAACAGGACTGGTACCAAAACACTATATTTGTTTTCACAGCCGATCATACCAATCAATACTACTATCAGGAGTACAATAATTCTATTGACAGGTTTGCTGTGCCTATCCTATTTTTTAGTCCAAACAATAAGTTTAATTTACATGGAAAAAACACTGAACTGGCCCAACAAATAGACATTTACCCTACACTTACACAACTCATAGGTTACAACAAGCCTATAAGATCATGGGGGCGGAGCTTGGTAGCTAACTTTAAAGATGAAACTCCGAGGGTGATAAATTCTCCAGGAAACGTATACCAATTTATGCAGGGTAATTATATCTATGTATTTGATGGTTCAAACTTCAGTGGCGTATATGAAATTAAAGACAAGACCATGACCAACAACCTAAAAGACCTTAAAAATGACGAAATAGAGACTGGCATGAATGACTGTAAGGCTTTCATACAAGACTATGTCTATCGCATCACTCAGAGAAAACTAAATCAGTAACAATTTAACGAATGTATACCTATTATAAAATCTTATCTTTGTAAGATTATCTCATATTAATGAAGACGTATTTTAGACTTTTAGCATTTGCTAAGCCCATAGAAAAATTTGCCATCCCATACCTGATATGCACCTTATTTGCTGTTGTGTTTGGCACATTAAATTTCGCATTGATTATCCCTCTTTTAAATACATTATTTGACGAAAGCAAAGTAGTAGAGCAAGCTATTATGCCTAACTTTTCTTTCTCCTTTAATTATTTCAAAGACTTATTCTTCTATTATTTCGACAAAGCAATCCTGGAACAGGGTAGACTGGGTGCTTTACAATTCGTCTGCGTTATAATTATAGCTTCGAACCTACTAGGTAATTTCTTCAAATATTTTTCGCAACGTATTATGGAGAATTTAAGAATCCATACCTTGTTAAAATTAAGAAAAAGCGTGTTTGATAACGTAATGAATCTTCATGTTGGCTACTTTAGTAACGAGAGAAAAGGAGACATTATCTCAAAAATCGCATCAGATGTTCAGGTTGTGCAATATTCAGTTACCGGAACCTTACAGGTTGTATTAAAAGAGCCTTTACAATTAATTGCTTTTATAGTTGCCCTCTTGATGATTTCTGTAAAATTGACACTATTTTCTTTGTTGGTCATCCCTATTTCCGGGTTAATCATTGCCAGAATAGTAAAATCTTTAAGAGCCCAGGCAAAAGAAGCTGCAGAAACTTTTGGTATGATGCTTTCTCATTTAGATGAAGCCCTATCCAGTATCAAAATCATTAAAGCTTTTAATGCTGTTCCTTTTATTATAGATCGATACGACAAACAGAACGTAAAGTTTAGCAACATTTCAAAGTCCATGTCTAAAAGGCAGCAAATGTCTTCCCCTGTTTCGGAGTTTTTGGGAATATGTACCGTATCCGGGATTTTATTGTATGGAGGAAATCTGATTTTCAATCAAAACTCTGAACTTTCTCCTGCAGATTTTATTGCTTATATAGCTATCTTCTCGCAGGTAATGCGTCCGGCAAAAGCACTAACAGACTCTTTCAGCAATATCCACTCTGGTTTAGCCGCAGGAGAACGCGTCCTTGAATTAATTGACACTAAATCTCAAATTGTAGATAAAGCTGATGCTATTGTAGCCTCCTCATTCTCAAAAAGCATCGCTTTCAAAAACGTATCTTTTGGCTATACAGATAAATTGGTCTTAAACAATTTGAGCTTTGAAATTGAAAAAGGAAAAACCGTTGCTTTGGTTGGGCCATCCGGAGGTGGAAAAAGCACAATCTCTGATCTTATTCCGAGATTTTACGATGTAACAAATGGTGCAATATTATTTGACGGCACAGATTTACGAGATCTAACCCTCGAGTCTTTTCGCTCTCAAATGGGGATTGTAAGCCAGGAATCCATCTTATTTAATGATACTGTATTCAATAATATTGCCTTCGGCTTAGACAACATAAGTCAGGAAGAAGTTGAAGCTGCAGCAAAAATAGCCAATGCACACAACTTCATTGTGGCTACAGAAAAAGGCTACCAGACCAATATTGGCGACAGAGGCATGAAACTTTCTGGCGGGCAAAAACAACGCTTAAATATAGCTAGAGCTGTATTGAGAAACCCTTCTATATTAATTCTGGACGAGGCTACATCTGCATTAGACACCGAATCCGAAAAATTAGTACAGGAAGCCATCAATAATTTAATGAAGAACAGAACTTCGTTAATTATTGCACACAGGTTAAGCACTATTCAGAATGCGGATAAAATCCTTGTTTTGGAAGAGGGTAAAATTATAGAAGAAGGTTCTCACTCTGAATTGATTGAACGGAACGGGCTATACAAGAAGTTGATTGATATGCAAACTTTTAATGATTAGGTAATTATTTACTAAAATCATCCAACAGAGAAATGAGTTTTTGCATTTGTGTGCTTGCATTAATCTTACTGACATGTGCTTTTATGTACTCACTGTCAAAATTTTGGTATTCGGCTTCCACAAGAGCCATTTTGTTTGCTAACTCATCAAAACTTAATTGATCAACAACATAGCCAATTTTTTCTGTCACAAACTCTTTAATCCCGCCTGAATTAAATCCAACAATTGGCATTCCCAAATGAGCAGCCTCTAATAACACCAATGGATAAGAATCTTCTCTTGAAAGAGATAGATAAGCGTTTCCAACATTTAGATAATCGTAATAATCATCAGACTTTTTCCCAATGAAAAGAACCCTGTCTGCATACTTATTTTTTACAGATTCTTCTGCATAATAAGATGTTCCCCCATTGTCATTACTCCCTATCCATACAATTTTATGATTACTTTTCAATTTTTTCATCAAAGGGATTAAAAAGTCAATTCCCTTGATCATATTTGTTGCTCCGGAAATTACCCAAACAAAATCTTGTTCATCCAATTTTAATGAAGTTCTTATTTGGTCTCTACTCTGTCTAATCTTTATCAAGCTGTCATCCACAAACCCATACAACAGACGTACATTTTCATGTCCCATATCTTCCAGCTTTTCACAAACTATTTTTGAGCACCCTATACATAAAAGAGAGTGATGTATAATATTTTTTATAGTATTGCCTTTTACAAGATTGTAAGAAAGCGGTAATTCATGAACATGCGAAATCACTTTAGCATTTAGCTTTTTAGCTATATTGTACGCATCTCTGTTTGCGATAGTATTAATGTACCAAAAATCAGGTTTTACTTTTTTATGAATAGCTTTTAACTGATACTCTATAGGGTTTATGTTTACAACATATAGCAATAATCTAAAAATTCTGTATAAAAAGTTTTTATGCTTCTTATAGCCAATAAAAGCTGTTATATCTTCTGACAATTCTTTTAGCAATACACCATCATTTCTGGTGAACAGATAAGGCTTATATAAACTTTTATCAATATTTTTTAAAGTGTAGAACAAGAGCATTTCGGAACCGGTTCTACCAAAGAAAGGGGTTATAAATAAGACTTTTTTCATAATCAAAAAAGACAATTATTAGAAATAGTATTTGAAGAACAATCTTCTATATCTAGAATTCAACATTTTCTGAAACGTTGGCCGTATATATTCTTTCAGAAGAGGATTATTTCCCAACTCGCTCATAGCTAGTATTTCCAAATTCCTAGAGATCTTATTATATAACCTTTGATTTATTTTATTTTGCCATTTGCCTAATATTCTAAATCTGGTTTTTGTCATATCCTCTAACCTTATTAAAGATATATTTGAATTATGTTTTCTATAACAGGCTAAAACATCATTGACCCCACCAATATGGTATCTGTCTGCAATTCTTAGCCACATATCCCAATCTTCTATCATCAAGTTCTCATCAAATCCCCCTATACTTAAAAACACCTCCTTGTGTACCATGACGGTTAATGCAGGTACAGTTTTTTTACCTAAAGCTATATCTTTAAAACTAACAACCGGAAACGGTATCGAAAAGTTATTCTGAAATTGTCCTATAATTTTAGATTTATTATCTACGATATAAGCATTAGAAAAAACCATTTTAAATTCAGGATGATTCCGAAAAAAGGCTATCTGAGAAAAAACCTTGTTTGGCAACCAATAGTCATCTGAAGCGAGAAAAGCTATATATTCTCCCTTTGCCATTGCTAGACCTTTATTTAATACATTTGATATTCCTTTATTCTCTTGCGATATAAAGATAAAATCAAATTGTTCTTTTAACTTCAGAATTATGTCAATACTTTGATCATTAGACCCATCATCAATAACAATTAATTCTATTCTTCTGTATTCCTGATTGAGTACACTAAGTATACTTTCGCTTATAAACTTTTCATGATTATAACATGGAACTATAACAGTGACTAAAGGATATTCATCTATCATATAGGCTTTGTATCAGTGAGCATAATTTCTAATGCTTTTTTCATTTTATTTGGTGATATATTAAAATCTATATGAACATCAGAATCTTTATTTAACTCTAGAGTTTCATCGTACATATACAACAGTTCTATACCAAACAACCTACATATAGTACAGAATATAGAAACATCGAGATCATAATTAGTCATACAAATAACTTTACAACTGAAGTTACAAAATAATAAATTTGTAAATGCAGCTCCTGTCGCTCCAATTATAAATTCGGCCTGATTAAATATCGTAGCTTGTTCTATTGCAGAATATTCCTCTGGATAAAAAATTGAAAAACCATAAGGTTTAAGAATTTCATATATCTCACTCTCATTATATTGCCTTCTTCCACTGGCATTCTTTCTTGAAATAAACAACCGCTTTTTAAAATCGTACTTTTCTTGTACACTATTTAATACCGTATTTCTAATAAATGTTAAAGACACTTCATCAAAAAGATTATGCTGCGCCTTAATATTGGTTATATCCTTATAGTTCGGGGGTATAAAATTTGGTTTAGAGATATAATAAAGCTGTTCTACCTCATATTGTACTCCTTTCTCTATTATTATTATATTCCTGTTCTGAATATTAAATAAAGTCATTAGCTCTTGTAACTGCCTTATATCCCAACACGATTTGTCCATGATGACAGGAATATCTTTATCTAATTTCAGCTTGTCGAGTTGTTCAAATCGAGAGATAATCTCTATAATAAAATGGTAATAATTTGCGGAGTAATTTCCTACAAAACACACCCCTCTAGGTAGGTTAATTTTACTTTTATTGGTTTCAAAAACTACGGTATCATTTTTAAGGAACTTTATCGCCTCATCTGTATAATCAAAAGCTTTTTCCCTATCTAAAAATTTCAGATCATATAATGCATACTTTTCATTTAAAATAATGATATCTGATCCTCCTATTAATCTTACATTATTAAGCTCTATAGTATATTTATAAAATCCTCCACATTCTTTTATCTCTTTATCTCCTTCAAAGTGTTTTTCATAAAAATCAGGAAAAGAATATTTCAAAACCACCTCTTCCTCTTTTAATATGTTAAGGTTATTGTTCAATAATTTATATTGAGGAAAAGCAATTATATCTCTTTCCATAAACCACTTAGATGTCAAAAATTTCATCAATGGTTTTTGAAGCTCAATTCTATCTCTTCGGTATATCCTCTTCATCTTAGCCATTAAATACCTTTTGAAAAAACCAGGTTTCTTAAATGGCTTCTCTTCTTCTATGCTAAATCTTCGACTATTTTCCATATCTATTTACTACATCAATTATAGTAGTAACCTCTTCGTTAGTCAGAATAGGACTTATGGGTAAACTAAGAACCTCATTATGTATCTTCTCAGTAATTGGAAAACTCATTTGATTAAAGTCTACATAGGCCTGCTGTTTATGAGGTGGAATAGGGTAGTGTATAACTGTTTGAATATTATTCTCCGTCAGATATTTTTGAAATGAATCACGATGTTGAGTACGGACAACAAAAAGATGCCAAACATGTTGTTCTATTTCCATAAAAGATGGAAGCGATAGATGATCATTCTTAATTTCTTTAATATATCTTAGTGCTATCTCTCTTCGTTTTGTTATTTCGTAATCTAAATACTTTAACTTTACACCTAAGAACGCTGCTTGTATTTCATCCAGTCGGCTGTTTAAACCTCTATAATCATTGTGATATTTTATCTCAGAGCCATAGTTTGCTATGGAGCGAATAATCTTAGCTAATTCAGCATCGTTAGTAGTAACCGCACCTCCATCACCTAAAGCTCCCAAATTCTTACCGGGATAAAAACTAAATCCAGAAGCATCCCCCCAGTTTCCTGCTTTTTTACCATTAAAAACAGCTCCATGTGCTTGAGCCGAATCTTCAATAACTTTTAAACTATATTTTTCTGCTAAAGAACAAATAGCATCCATGGCTACCATATTTCCATACAGATGGACCGCTAAGATTGCTCTAGTATTTGGAGTTATATATTCTTCTAATATATATGGATTTATATTATAAGTTTCCAATTCCGGTTCAACAAAAACAGGGGTCAATCCATTCTCAGAAACAGCTAGTACACTAGCAATGTAAGTATTTGCGGGAACTATTACTTCATCACCTTGTTGCATCACTCCCAGCTCAATATACGCCCTAAAAATCAAATTCAAAGCATCCAATCCATTGGCTACACCTATAGCCTCTTTTACACCACAATATCCCGCAAATTCTTTCTCAAATCTGGCTGTTTCATCACCTAAAAGAAACCATCCTGTACGGAGTACTCTTTCGAAAGCGTCTACAAGCTCCACTCGATATTGGTCATTAATTTTCTGTAAATCAAGAAATTTTATCATTTTCAAAATTGCAATATAGTAGCTCCCCAGGAATATCCAACGCCAAATCCCGCTAAGAGAACTTTATCATTTGGTTTTATCTTTCTTTGTTCAATAGCTTCCTTCAAAGCTATTGGTATTGTTGAAGACACTGTGTTTCCACAATTTTCTAGAAATAAGAAAAATTTACTCTCTTCTATTTTCAACTTTTTACGTATATGATTTAACATAAAAGCATTAGCTTGGTGAAATATAAACAAGTCTATTTCTTCTATTCCTAATTTACTTTTATGCAATAGATTATTAATCAGTTTTGGCACAGCTTCTGAAGTGAATTTAAAAATTTCTCCCCCATTCATATACAGAAAATCATCATTTCTTAGATAGTTTCCATCTATATCAAAAAAGTCATTTCCTTTGAGATTAAAATTTCTTATTCCCCTATTTTTAACTATCAGATTTTCTCTACCAGCACCATCAGTCCCTAACTCAAAATCCCCTAACTCACAACAACCATTGTCTTTTGCAATTAATGTCGCTGCAGCGGCATCTCCAAAAATAGTTCTGTTACTTTTGTCCTGAGGATGAATAAATTTACTGTAAGTTTCAGATGTTAACAATAAAACATTAGTAGCTATATTAGCAGCAATAAGCCCTTTTGCAAGACTAAGACCGTACACATAACCAGAACATCCCAAATTAAAATCTAGCGCACCTGCAGAAGTAGGAATGTTTAATTTATCCTGAATAATACATGCCGTTGTGGGCAAAAAGTAATCTGGACTTTGGGTACAAAACAAAATAAAATCTACAGATTTTCTATCTATTTTATTTTCATCAAATAACCTTTCAGCCGCAGCAATTGCTAAATCGCTAGAATATTCGTTTTCTGAAGCAATCCTTCGAATATAAATACCCGTTTTTGAAGAAATCTTATCTACAGACCATTCAGGAAAACTTTCACTTAAGCGCTGGTTGGTAAGCTTTTTCTCAGGCAGGTAATATGAAATCGCCTGTATTTTCGCTTGAACCATAGTTATTACATTTTTGACTTAACCAATAAAAACAATTCTTCCACAGTATCCACTGTTTTAAGGTCTTCACCATTTATCTCAACACTGTAATCATCCTCTATCATAGCCTGAATGGAAAAAGCTGTTAACGAGTCCCACGACTCAAGAGTTTTATAATGAGTGTCAAATGCTATATTTTCTCTATCAATATCTTCAAATTGATCCGAAAATTTCTCCAAAAACACATTTAAGTCCATAAGTAAAATTTATAAAAATTTTAAAAATTTTTGTTTCCCCTTATTAAAGTTTTCTTTCGAAAGATTAAAATATATATCTATATCTGTTTCTTCAACTATTAACGGTTCATATCTTAAGTGGTAATTCAAGACACTTTTATTGTCTCTCCTAACGTTAAATTTACACACATTGAAACCTAATGTATCAAACCCAACCTCTTTAGCAATTATATCTGCCTTTATGGCCATTCCAGGGGGAGATTCCCGAGAGAACAACCAACTTCCCAACTCAAAAGGAATTCCTTTTTTTAAATCTGATAAGCGAGTCACTCCATACCTTTCGCCTTGAGAATCCTCCACTATAAAATAAAACTCTTCCCCTTTTAACTCCCTTTTTTTATAATCAGATATCCATTGCTCCTGATCTGATAATCTATTACTTGTTTTCGATATAAACTTCCCCAACCTTTCATCATTCCTAAGACTCAATATAAATTCGGAGTCTTTAATTTCAACGAACCTCAACCTTATACCGTATCTTTCTATCCCATTTTTCAGGAAGCTATAACCTTGATCCATTAATAAAATTTAAAAATTCTTGATAACTTCTTAAATAATCAGTTTCATCATATTTCATTGATGCCAAAACCAACAAAACTGCCCCCGAAGAAAAATTACTTAAATCTCTCCAAATACCCGGACAAACATAAAGTCCATAATTCGGTCTATTTAAAAAAACAGTTTTTTTATTCGCCCCATCATCTAATGTAACATCAAAACTACCACTAGCTGCAACAATAAGCTGATGCAACTCTTTATGAGCATGTCCTCCTCTCGTTTCTCCCCCAGGAACATCGTATAAATAATATGTACGTTTAATTGAGAAAGGAATCTCCCTCATACCATGAACAGGGGTAATATTTCCTGCTCGATTATGTATTTTAGGCAACTCTATTACATTACAGTTATATATAGATGACTTCATTTTTTTGATAATAAAAATTTATCCATTTCTCTTTCGTAATCATTTTCATGATATTCCGTTGATGACAATATTAAAGCAAATGCATTAGTAGAAAAATTCTCCATATGCCTCCATATTCCAGCAGGAACATATAATCCATTGTAAGAACGATTCAATAGAAATTCCTTCACTTCCTTTCCATCATTTGTCACTATCGTAAAACTCCCTGAAAGTGCTACAATTAATTCCTGATTTTCATAATAACTATGCCCTCCTCTTATCTCTCCACCAGGGACATCGTAAATCCAATACGATCTTTTAATTTCGAATGGAATATGGCTCGACTCTTCTATAAATGACAGATTACCTCGATCATCTAAAATTTTCGGCAATGATATTATTCTAGGTTTTTGAGACATTTGGCAAAAATAGTTAATTAATTATTGTTTCAGAGAAGTTCAAATTGTTTTATTTATATAATTGCGGATATAACTTAAAAAAAATTCCCTATTTAGAATGTCTAAATAGGGAATTTTTCAATTTAAGAGATATCTTTATATTACAACTTCCTTTTCACTTCCACCTGTTCAAATGCCTCTACAATATCGCCAACCTGGATATCATTATATCCTTTGATATTTAAACCACATTCGTAACCACGGTTAACCTCTTTCACATCATCTTTAAAGCGTTTTAGAGACTCTAACGTTCCGGTATGGATAACTACACCATCACGGACAATACGAATCTCGTTGTTTCTGTGGATAGTACCTTCCAAGACCATACATCCTGCAATAGTACCCACTTTAGAGATTTTAAATGTTTCACGGATTTCAACGTTGGCAACAATTTTCTCTTCAAACTCAGGAGCTAACATACCCTCCATCGCAGATTTAATTTCTTCGATGGCTTTATAGATTACAGAATACAATCTGATATCTATTTCCTCATTTTCAGCCAGCTTTCTTGCTCCTGCAGAAGGTCTTACCTGGAAACCTATAATAATCGCATCAGACGCTGTTGCTAGCAACACATCAGATTCAGAGATTTGTCCAACACCTTTGTGAACAATCTTAACTACGATTTCCTCAGTAGACAATTTCTGTAAAGAGTCTGACAATGCCTCAACAGAACCGTCAACGTCACCTTTAATAATAATATTCAACTCTTTAAAGTTACCAATCGCTAAACGACGGCCAATCTCATCAAGTGTAATATGTTTTTGAGTACGTAGTCCTTGCTCACGTTGCAATTGCAAACGTTTATTGGCTATATTACGAGCTTCCGCTTCACCCTCAACAGCATTAAATCTATCACCTGCCTGTGGCGCTCCCTGGAATCCAAGAACCTGCACCGGTGTAGAAGGTCCTGCTTTTTCTACTTTACCGCCACGCTCATTAAATAACGCTTTTACACGACCGCTGTATGAACCTGCCAGAATAGGATCCCCTACTTTTAGAGTTCCTTCTTCAACCAATACTGTCGCTACATAACCTCTACCTTTATCCAATTGAGCTTCGATAACTGTACCTAACGCTCTCTTATTAGGGTTAGCTTTTAAGTCCAGAAGTTCTGCCTCTAGCAATACTTTTTCTAAAAGCTTATCGATATTTAAACCACTTTTAGCAGCAATTTCCTGCGTTTGGTATTTACCGCCCCATTCTTCAACAAGAATATTCATTCCCGCCAATTGCTCTCTGATCTTATCAGTATTAGCTCCTGGCTTGTCAATCTTATTAAAAGCAAACACGATAGGCAGGTTAGCCGCCTGTGCGTGATTTATGGCTTCTACCGTTTGAGGCATCACACTATCATCCGCCGCAATAACTATAATAGCTACGTCGGTAACTTTAGCACCTCTGGCCCTCATCGCCGTAAAAGCCTCGTGACCAGGTGTATCCAAAAACGTAATCTTCTTATTTCCGTCGACAAGAACTTCATACGCTCCAATGTGCTGCGTAATCCCTCCTGCTTCACCAGAAGTAACATTTGCTTTCCTTACAAAGTCCAATAAAGATGTTTTACCGTGGTCAACGTGTCCCATTACAGTAACGATTGGTGCTCTTGGCAACAAATCTTCTTCTCTATCTTCCTCTACTAAATTAACTTCCTCTTCTTCCGTACCAACAAATTGAATCTCGTAACCAAACTCATCAGCAACTATAGTAAGGGCTTCTGCATCTAATCTTTGATTAATAGAAACAAACATCCCTAAACTCATACAAGTTGAGATAACATCGGTAACCGCAACATCCATCATACTAGCCAACTCATTGGCTGTAACAAATTCTGTTACTTTCAATATTTTTGACTGTAGCTCTTGCTCTAATGCTGCTTCTTCTGCACTGGCTGATGCACGGTCTCTGTTTTGTCTTCTTAACTTAGATCTTTGGGCAAATTTACCAGACTTACCTGCTCCACTTAAACGGGCAAGAGTTGCCTTAATTTGATCTTGTATTTCTTTTTCTGTAGGCTCTGCCTTTGGTGCTGCTGCCTGATGTGGACCACCTTTTTTATGAGGATGGTTTCTGTTACCACCTTTTTCAAATCGGTTTCCTCCACCTTGTTGCGGACCACCATGTGGCGGCCTGTTTCCGCCTTGCTGCTGGTTCTGACCAAATGGCCTGTTGCCTTGTCCAAACGGTCTGTTCCCTGTATTTGTATTTGCATTACCTCCTTCAGACGGATTACCTGGTGCCCCCGGTCCTCCTGAAGGTTTACGCTTACGTTTACGCTTGTTATCTCCCGCATTAGGGTTTGATGAAGATGCTACCGGCTGATCTTTTTTCTTATTTACAGGTAGTTGAATCTTACCTATAATTTTAGGACCGCTAAGCTGTTGTGCTTTCGCTCTAATTACGTCATCGTCTGCCTTTTCTTCTTCGGCAGGTTTTGCCGGCGGTTGAACAACAGGCGCTTCTTTTTGCTCTGCTTTTACAGGTTCCGGTACAATCGGAGCAACAACCGGTTGCTCTTTAGGTGTTTCTGGCTCAACTGCTTTTACAACAGGTTTCACCTCTTCTGGTTTAGCTTCTACCACTTCTTTTTTCTCTACTGGAGGAAGCTTTTCTTCAACAACTACTGGAGCCGGAGGTGTCTCTTTTGGAGCTTCTACAACTTTTTTCTCCTCTTCTTTAGGTTGAGGGGTATGTTTTTTGTCAGGACGTGTTCTGGAATTAAGACTATCCAAATCGATTTTCCCTACTATTTTTACACCTGATGGTGATTGAGTAGACTCCTCTTTTTTATCTTCAACCGCTTTGGGTTGCTGAGACTCTGTTTTTGGCAACTCTTCTGCTCCCGCATTCTTAATCAAAATCTCAGGCTCTTCGTTTTCTCCTTTATCTTTTCTTTCTGGTTGAGCATTTTCAATAACCTGAGGAGCGTCGTCACGACGGATCTTACCAATAACAATGTTTTTGGCCTCCTCTTTAAGGATTTTATCTCCTTGATATTCTTTTAAAAGAGCTCTATACATATCATCGGTAAGCTTAGTATTTGGCTTAGCCTCAATCTTGAAGCCTTTTGTATCCAAAAACTCAGCGATAGTACCAATACCAATGTTTAGTTCTTTAGCTACCTTTAATATTCCTAACTTTTTGTCTTCTGACATCTAATAATTTTTCTATCTATTCTAAATATTATAAAAACAAATGTACGCTAACTTAATGCAATTCTAAAATTATTCGAACTCTGCCTTCAAAATATCTAAGATCTCTCCTATCGTTTCTTCCTCGAGATCAGTACGTTTCACTAGTTCGTTCACACTAAGCGCTAATACACTTTTTGCTGTATCCAGACCAACTTTTTTCAGTTCGTCTATAATCCAACCGTCAATTTCGTCTGAGAATTCATCCAAATCAACGTCTTCATCTTCTTCTGATGACTCTCTATAAACATCTATTTCGTAACCTGTCAGTTTACCTGCAAGTTTAATATTATGTCCGCCCCTACCTATTGCCAAAGAAACCTGATCTGGTTTTAGGTAAACTGCCGCTCTCTTGTTTTCTTCATCCAATTTAATGGAAGAAATCTTAGCTGGCGACAAAGCCCTTTGTATGTAAAGAGAGATATTATTAGTGAAGTTGATCACATCAATATTCTCATTCTTTAATTCTCTCACAATCCCGTGAATACGAGAACCTTTCATCCCTACGCAAGCTCCTACCGGATCGATACGGTCATCGTAAGATTCTACTGCAACTTTTGCTCTTTCACCTGGTTCTCTTACAATATTTTTGATAGTAATCAGACCGTCGAAAACTTCTGGAACTTCCAATTCGAACAAGCGTTGTAAGAAAGTCGGTGCAGTTCTGGAAATAATAATCTTAGGGTTGGTATTCATCATATCTACTTTCAATACGACCGCCCTAACCGAATCTCCTTTTTTGAAGTAATCTGCAGGAATTTGCTCTGATTTCGGAAGAATCAATTCATTACCTTCATCATCTAAAACTAATGTTTCTTTTTTCCAAACCTGATAAACTTCTCCGGTTACAATTTCACCAATTCTATCCTTATAATTTTTAAAGATTTCGTCTTTTTCCAGTTCTAATATCTTAGAAACTAAAGTCTGACGAGCAGCCAGAATTGCTCTACGCCCAAAACTTTCCAGCGTAATCTGCTCAATAAAATCGTCCCCTACTTCTAGATCGGGATCTATTTTATGCACATCTGCCAATTCTATTTCCAAATCGTCATCTTCCGAAAAACCATCTTCCATTACAGTTCTGGTTCTCCAGATTTCCAAGTCACCATTATCCGGGTTTACGATAACGTCACAATTCTCATCTGTTCCAAAACGCTTACGAAGCATGCTACGGAACACTTCTTCCAACACACTGATGACTGTTGGTCTGTCGATATTCTTAAAGTCTTTAAACTCTTGGAATGAATCTATTAAATTAATGCTACTCATTGTCTTTTCCTGAACATTTAAAACGCCCTATTTATTTAAATGATATGCTGACTTTAGCTACAGCGATATTTTCTTTTTCTATTAATGTTTCTACTTCTTGTGCTTTTTTTCCTTTTTCTTTCACCCGATGGGCAATCATTACCCCATGGGGTAAAACCTGAAGTAACTTCCCTTCTATTGTTTTCCCATCCGTCTTTTTAATACTTAATTGACGACCTACGTTTTTCTCAAACTGCCTGTCAAGTACTAATGCTGCATCTAACCCTGCCGAACTAACTTCCAGATTATAAGCATCGGACATCAGATTTTCTTCTTCTATATGAAACCCTACATGTCGGCTTACTATAGCACAATCGTCTATACCTATTCCGTTATCTCCATCCAGCAAGAGTGTAATTTTTTTATTCTGAACCTTTACAGAAACAATAAAAAGATCAGGCCTGTCCTGCAACTTTTCTTCTGCCAATTCTCTTACGCGTTGTTCTACACTCATCTTTTTTCGAAAAATAAAAAGAGGGGACTACAGCCCCCTCTCCTTTTAATTGCACAAAGCTAATAAAATATTATGGTTTTTTCAAAATTTTAAATTCGCAAGATATTCTTAATCAAGAGGCTAAATATAATGATGGTTTAAACTCACAAAAACAAACCACATCTCCTCTTTTAAACCCCTTGCCTCTTCATAAAATTTCTATCCTTTGTACTTTATGGCTTAAAAATTGTTTATATTCTTTTAAAGTTCAAATTTAACCTGATTTTATGAAAGTAATTATCGAAATTTTATTGATGGGTCTGGCAATAGCAATTGCCGCTTACATTGTTCCGGGAGTACAAGTAGAAAGTTTTTTTAAAGCAATTATGGCAGGGCTTTTTATTGGATTAGCCAATGCAACTGTTGGTTTTATACTAAGGGTCCTTACCTTCCCCCTTAATTTTCTAACCCTGGGGCTTGTCTCATTTATTATAACTGTTTTAATGGTAATGTTGGTAAGCAATCTTATGTCTGGATTTCATGTTTCCGGATTTCTTAGCGCTACAGTATTTGCCATTGTACTTGCCATTATCAATATGATATTTGGTAGTATGGATTCAAAAAACGTATCGTAAAACAGAACCCTATTATAAGAAGCAGGAGGATGTCTAAAACAAAAGTTCCCAGACGGGCAGACCAATATTCAAGGTCTCTTATTCCATTTACGGACTCTTCGGCCCACTCAATGGATAGCCTTTCCTTTTTAGACATCCTCTTAAAAAAAACAGACTTATTCCTGCTGTAAAGACGATATCATTTTTTCAAATTCCATTACAAACTCCTCATAGTATTTACCTGAACCCGGACCAGTAAATCCGGTATGTATTTTTCTTACCTCGCCTTTTTTGTCTATAATAATTGTGGTAGGAAAGGCCATAACCCGATTAAGCATCGGTAAACTCTGACTAGGCTCATCTCCATTAGCCGTATATCCCGTAATCAGTATAGGATATTTAACATCAAACCTGTCTATTATTCTTTGGATATTTGCTTTCGATTTCTCAAAATCTTTGGTCGCCTCGTAGGCCAATCCTACAATTTCCACGTCCCCATTCTGTTTTTTATAATATTGACTTAGAAAAGCCGTTTCATCTATACAATTGGGGCACCACGAACCTAAGATCTGCACAACAACTACCTTATCTTTAAAACGGGCATCACGAAGACTCACTTGTTGCTTGTTAACATCCGGGAACGAAAATTCTATTTTTTTATATCCAGGCTTTAAATACGTTAAACTATAAGGATCATCCAATACAACCTTATCGTTCTTTTTGGCAAAAAACTTACGCTGCGACGAGAAGCCCGAATACTGCTCTCCATTTACCATAGTACTATCATTGGTTAACAGGGCAGAGAAAAACATAGCAAAACCTCCATCAAAAGTAGACAGACTAAGTTTGTCGCCATCCAGCACACCATCCAGAAAGCGGTAATCACCTGTTCTTGTCATGAAAGTTCCGGTTACCCGACTACCCTCCTGCTTAAAGTCTCCAATAGCTTTCACAGAATCTCCATTATCCTTAATAAAATAGGTCTCCCATTTTCCACTAATATCATATTTTGGCGATGCAACCTGTTCTTTTATCCTCCAGGCCACATTATAATTAGCAGAAAAGGCCATAGAAACCTCCTTGTCCGGAAGGTGTTTTATATAAACCCCATCAACATGTCCATCCAATAAAGCTCCTCTTAGTTCTGCATCAAAGAAGGGTAACTGAATATAAACTGAGTCTTTCTCTATCCTAATATCATTAACACGCAACTTACTCTGCCCATTAACAATATCTATATAATGATGCCCCAGACTATCTTTAACTTCAAAATTAAAAGGAATTTCTATCCCTGCTTCAGTCAACAAAGCTCCTCTCCATATTCCTTCCTTCAATTCATAAGATGGCTTATCACAGGAGGCCAAGAAAAAAACCGATACTATCAGACCAAAACAGATAAGATTTAAGCTTTTGTTTTTCATATTGATATTGATTTACCTAAAACCAAAGGTAAAAAATCTAAAAGATTAGTTGCAGCCTAAAAAACACAGATGCTAATCGTTTATTTTTCTATCACCACTCAAAGTTAATGTTTCAGCAAGTCTCTGGAAATAACAATTTTTTGTATCTCTGAAGTTCCCTCATAAATCTGGGTAATCTTAGCGTCACGCATTAAACGCTCCACATGATATTCTTTAACATAGCCATATCCACCATGAATCTGAACAGCCTCTACAGTTGTCTTCATAGCCACCTCCGATGCAAATAATTTTGCAACAGCACTCGCATTTCCGTAAGACAACCCCTGATCTTTTAACCAGGCAGCTTTATAAACCAATAATCTGGCAGCTTCTATTTCGGTAGCCATATCCGCCAGCTTAAAAGCTATAGCCTGATGTTCGCAAATGGGCTTACCAAACGTTTTTCGTTCTTTAGAATACAATCGGGCCAAATCATAAGCCCCTTTAGCTATCCCCAATGCCTGTGCTGCTATACCTATACGCCCACCGTCTAATGTTTCCATGGCAAACTTAAAACCAAAACCATCTTCACCCAACCTGTTTTCCTTAGGCACTTTTACATCTGTAAACATTAATGAGTGGGTGTCCGAACTTCGTATTCCCAATTTATTTTCTTTAGGACCGATTTCAAAGCCTTCCATACCTTTTTCCACAATAAAAGCATTAATTCCATGGTGTCCTTTAGAAACATCTGTTTGCGCTATCACTATATAGGTTGACGCTGTTCCTCCGTTGGTAATCCAGTTTTTAGTTCCATTTAACAAATAATATTCTCCTTTATCTACTGCCGTAGTATGTTGGGAAGTAGCGTCTGACCCAGCTTCTGGCTCTGATAATGCAAAGGCCCCCAGTTTTTTACCCGAAGCTAAAGGAAGCAGATATTTCTGTTTTTGTTCTTCTGTTCCATATTTTTCTAACCCAAAACAAACCAAAGAGTTATTAGCAGACATAATTACTGCTGCCGAAGCATCTATACTAGCAATTTCCTCCAGGGCCAATGCATAAGACAAAGCATCTAATCCTGCTCCTCCATATTTCTCAGACACCATCATTCCCATAAACCCTAAATCACCCATTTTACCAACAAGTTCAGCAGAAAACTTTTGCTCTTCATCTCTTTGTATAACTTCCGGTTTAAGTTCATACTGCGCAAAATCTCTCGCAGCTTCCTTAATCATTTGATACTCTTCTGATAAATTAAAATCCATAAGCTTTTGATTTATTAAATGTAATATACAAAAAATTACTATGCAAGCATAACACAAACAAAACAAAGGGAGTTCAGTTTGAAAAATATCGCTATTCTATACAAAGATTTATAGAGAATTATCTCTACAAGGAGGTAGGTATATTATAAAGGAATCAATAACAGTATATAATTATAAATATAGGAGTGTTAAAGTAGAGAGTTTATAGAGATCTACCTCTATGAACCCTCTACAAACCCTCTATTTAATCACTATTATATCTCTTTTAAAAAGTAGATAATTTCAGTTTAATAATTAGACAATAACGGATGAGTTAGCTATAAAATATATGGATCCGGTAGGGCATTTCAATAATGGATAGTCTATAGACCAGAATTTACAGTAATTTTTTTCCAGCATCGGCTTCGGGAGGACAATGTACCTTAGAATTTGCTGGCGCAACATCCTCTCGAACATACATTACTAAAAAATGACAGCAACATCTAATATGTAGATGCCAATTATTAAAAAAAGGGACACAATCTCAATTCAGAAAAAAGATGAGATATTGTTGATGAACCAATATAAAAATCGGCTATTTATTACACAGGCCCACACCAATCCTTTAAAAGACCGGGGGGACGGGTATTCTATTTGATTAAGCGATTATTATCGTCCGGAAAAACCAGAATAGGTTCGTATTTTCTAGCTTCGTCCATTGACATCTGGGCATAAGACATAATGATGACTATATCACCTACCTGAGCCAATCTGGCACAAGAACCATTGAGACAGATAATACCAGAGCCTCTTTCTCCCTTAATAACATAGGTTTCAAAACGGGCTCCATTATTGTTGTTTACTACCTGCACTTTTTCATTAGGTATTATATTGGCTGCATCTAATAAATCTTCGTCTATTGTAATACTACCAACATAGTTCAACTCTGCTTGTGTAACTCGAGCCCTATGAATCTTGGATTTCAACACCTCTATAATCATCTTGCAAATTTAAGGATTAACAATTAAAAAAGGTTAAGACAATATCATATTATCTATAAGCCTTACATTGCCAACATAACAAGCTACCAAAACAATTAAGTTTTTTGCTTCTTTAGTGTTGATTTCCTCCAGGGTATTTAAATCGCATATCTTAATATACTCCAACTGCAACAGAGGGTTTGTATCAAAAAGCTGTTCTGCTTTGTGTTGCAGTTCGGCAAAGGTGTATTCATAAAAATGTTGCTTTATAAACAACAGCGCTTCATATAATACTACAGAGGTTTTACGCTCTTCTGCATTTAACCTCACATTTCTTGAACTCATAGCTAAACCGTCTGGTTCTCTCACAATATTGCATAAAACCAAATTGACCGGCAAAGAAAAATCCCTTACCATTTTATTGATTACCAGATATTGTTGATAGTCCTTCTGGCCAAAAAAAGCCATATCCGGTTTAACGGCATCAAATAATTTATAAACTATCTGGGTAACGCCTTTATAATGTCCCGGCCTGAACTCCCCTTCCAGTTTACTGTCCAGATCACCTACCTCGTAATCCCAACTTTCTCCTGTCTCATACATTTCGGCCACTTCCGGCATAAACAGCACATCACAACCATTTTGTTCCAATTGCAAGATATCCTGATCTATCGGGCGAGGGTAGTTCTGCAAGTCTTCTTTATTATCAAACTGCGTAGGGTTAACAAAAATACTCACAACAGTCACATCGGCTTTCTGCCGAGATTGTTTTACAAGAGAAAGATGCCCATTGTGCAAAGCTCCCATCGTAGGCACCAAACCTATACTCAAACCTTTTGCTCTTAGTTGCCCGATAACAACGGCCAGCTCTGCTTTAGTATCAACTATTTTCAAAAAAGTATTTTTTAGGGGGCTAAGTTGTAAATTTTGTCACACATTACAAAACCTATTGTGTAAATGATTGATTATATTCAATATAATGCTTATCTTTGCAGTTGAAATTCATTTTTTTCGACAAAAACTTAGAAGATTAGGAGATGGGAAAAACCAAGCTTTTGTTCATTACTCATGAAATGTCACCATTTCTAGAACTAACTAAAATCTCAGAAATTACCAGACAGTTACCACAAGCCATGCAAGACAAAGGATTAGAAATAAGAATCCTTATGCCTCGTTTTGGGAACATCAATGAGAGAAGGAACAGACTTCATGAAGTAATCAGGTTATCAGGGATGAATATAGTGATTGCTGAAAACGATAACCCTTTAATCATTAAAGTTGCTTCTATTCCTGCAGCTAGAATGCAGGTTTATTTCTTAGATAATGAAGATTATTTTCAACGCAAACATGTATTTAATGATGCTAAAGGAAATTTCTTCGCAGACAATGACGAAAGAACTATTTTCTTTTGCAAAGGCGCATTAGAAACAGTAAAAAAACTAGGCTGGTCGCCAGATGTGGTACATTGCCATGGCTGGATGACTTCTTTGGTACCGGCTTATCTTAAAACTATCTATAAAGAAGACCCTGCATTTAAAGATGCTAAAATAGTGTATTCGGTATATGAAGACAGTTTTAGCCAAACCCTTGGAAAAGATTTTGCAGCAAAAGCAGTCATGAAAGGTATGCAACATGCTGATACGGCATTGTACACTGACGCTACTTTAACAGCTATAAACAACGCTGCAATAGCTTATTCAGATGCGGTTGTATATGGTGACGAAAACCTGAATGAAGAGGTGTTAAATTATGTTAAAAAGTCTGAAAAACCATTATTAGACTACAATTCTTCTTTAGATTTCGAAAATTATTACAATTTTTATCAAGAAATTACTGTAGACGATTTGGTATCTGCAGTTTAATTTAGGAAAAAATAAAGAACATTCTGTTGATGAAATCAAGAAACTTAGACTTATTAACCCTGTTGATAAGTCTTTTTATTTTAAGTAGCTGTAATAGCCCCATGGGAATAGGTTTAGATGTTGATCCAAACGTAATTCTCAATTCAAGTATTCATGAAACTGACGTTATTACCAAGCTCATAAAAGACGATAGCATTGCTACAAACTATACTGAGAGAAGTGTACTTTCTTATATGAAAGACGCTGAGTTTGGTAAAACAACAACTAACATTGCCTTAGCTGTTACCTTACCTTCGTCCAATGTTTCTTTCGGGAAAGACCCTATTCTGGATTCTGCAGTACTGGTATTAAAATACGCAGCTTCTGCACCTATTTACGGTGATAGTGCAAGCTATAAAGTTCTTGTAAACCAACTGTCGGAAAAACTGTATGACGGCACTACAAACAAAGTTTACTACAGTAATAAAGAATGGACTACAGAAAGTACTGTAGTAGGTTCAAAAACATTCTTTCCTGCTTACAACGATAGTCTTTCTATTAAACTTTATGGTTACCAGGACTCTACAGTAAAAATACCGGCGCAGCTAAGAATACCTCTAGATAATCAGTTTATTATTAACAAAATTGTTTCGTTGGACTCTGCTACTTTATCTACAAGTCAAAAGTTTGCTGATTCATTTAAAGGGTTAAAACTTTCGTTTGATAAAAACAGTGTGGCAGGCAAAGGCGGAGCTATCTCTTTTGACACTTATTCTGAGAATGCTGCCAGTCTGGTACTTTATTACAGATATACCAATAGTGAAGACAAAGCCGATACTACCTCTAAAACTTTCCCTATTAACGGAAGCTCAGGCGCTGCTGTTACGGAAGTTATTTGGGATGCTACGGGCTCTAACGCTGCTGCTGCGCTAAGCAATGCAACAAATAACAACGAGAAACTGTATTTAAAAGGATTTTCCGGAACTAAAATAAAAGCAGAATTCCCTAATCTTCATGATTTAAACAACTTAGGCAAGAATATAGCGATTAATAGAGCCGAACTTATTTTTACGGTTGAAGAAGAAACACCTGCTAGTTTTGATCCCCTATCTATATTAAGGATATATAAACTGGATCCTGCTTTACTTCCTAAATATATCCCTGAAGAAAACACTTCGGATCCGAGATATGTTGGGGCCGGAATGGTTGGTGGATACTATAACAAAAGCAAAAAAACGTATATTCTTAACGTAACCGGATATATTCAGGATTTATTTAAGAAAAAATACCCTAATGAGGGGACATTCATAACCACTCATGACTTTATAGGCAAAACAGGTCGCTTAAACGCTCCCGGAAGATCCATTCTGATAGGTGGCGGAAGCACTTCTGCAGACAAACCCAAATTAAAAATCTATTATTCTGACTTGAAATAATTTGACCGCATATAAAAACAATATTTTGTAGTTTAGGGGCAACCAAACTACAAAATATTTAATCTATGTGTGGAATAGTCGGATACATAGGAGGGCGAGACGCCTATCCTATTGTTATTAAAGGACTACAACGCCTGGAATATCGAGGATATGACAGTGCCGGCGTAGCCCTTATCAATGAAAAAAACTCGCTAAACATCTACAAAAAAGCGGGAAAGGTTAAAGATCTGGAAGATTTCGTAAAAGACCGGGACATTTCTGGTTCTGTTGGAATGGGCCATACAAGGTGGGCCACCCACGGAGAACCCAGTGACCGGAACTCTCACCCGCATCAGTCTGGTGATGGAAGATTAGCGATCATACACAATGGTATCATAGAAAACTATGGGCCATTAAAAGAAGAGTTAATAACCAGAGGGCATGAGTTTAAAAGTGATACCGATACAGAAGTTCTTATTCACTTAATCGAAGACATTCAAAAAGAGGGTAATCTTAGCCTGGAAGAGTCTGTAAGAACGGCATTGCATCAGGTAATTGGTGCATTTGCTATTGTGATTATAGATAAAGAAAGTCCCAATGAACTGATTGCCGCCAGAAAAGGAAGCCCTATGGTTATTGGTGTTGGAAAAGGAGAATATTTTATAGCGTCTGACGCCACTCCTATTGTAGAATACACCAAAAATGTAATCTACCTGAATGATAATGAGATTGCTTACCTTAAAAGAGACGAGCTGATTATCAAAAGTATCGATAACATCATACAAACTCCGTATATACAGGAACTGAACCTAAAGCTCGAAATGCTTGAAAAGGGGGGCTACGACCATTTCATGCTCAAAGAGATATACGAACAACCACGTTCTATCTACGATAGCATGAGAGGCCGTATTTACCCTTTAGAAGGAAAGGTACAACTGGGCGGTCTGGTAGAGTATTCAGAAAAACTAAGAAATGCCAATCGGATTATTATTGTAGCCTGCGGAACATCATGGCATGCCGGTTTAGTAGGCGAATACCTTATAGAAGAATTTGCAAGATTACCGGTAGAGGTTGAGTATGCTTCCGAATTCAGATACCGCAACCCGGTAATTTATGAGAATGACATTGTTATAGCGATATCTCAATCAGGAGAAACTGCAGATACAATGGCTGCTATTGAGCTGGCCAAAGAAAAGGGAGCTACTATACTGGGGATCTGCAATGTTGTAGGGTCTTCTATCCCCAGATTAACACATGGCGGAGCCTATACTCACGCCGGACCGGAAATTGGTGTGGCCTCTACCAAAGCTTTTACTGCCCAAGTTACCGTATTAACATTAATTGCCTTTTATGCGGCGCAGATTAAAGGGACCCTATCTCAAAGCAAGCTAACTTCTCTGCTAACAGAATTAGAGAGTATTCCTTCTCTGGTAGAAAAAGCATTGGCAACCAACGATATCATTGTAAAGATTGCCGAGGAATTTAAGGATTCTACAAATTGTATTTTCCTGGGCAGAGGAACTGGCTTCCCTGTTGCCTTAGAAGGGGCATTGAAGCTAAAGGAGATTTCTTATATACATGCTGAGGGTTATCCTGCTGCTGAAATGAAACACGGCCCTATTGCACTGATAGACGAACAGATGCCTGTTATTGTAATAGCTACCAAAAACAGCTCTTACGAAAAGGTAATCTCAAACATACAGGAAGTTAAAGCCAGAAAAGGAAAAATAATTGCTATTGTTACAGAAGGTGATACCGAAGTAAAAAACATGGCAGATTATGTTATTGAAATTCCTCATGCAGATGAGGCTTTCTTGCCTTTACTTGCCACCATCCCGTTACAATTAATATCTTATCATATTGCAGTAATGAGGGGTTGTAATGTAGACCAGCCAAGAAATCTGGCAAAGTCGGTTACAGTAGAATAGTTATTAATATGCAGACTTACGGAGTTTTATATTTAGATATAAACTTCGTGAGTCTACTTTTTATTCCCCAGTATTGTGCTATTTAGCTCGATAAAGCTGATTAAGATAGAACTAAAGGAAAGACATTAAAATATTGGTTACGCACAATTATAAAAAAACAATATGCTGATATCAGTAAAATATTTTTATCGCAGTATTACAAGCACCACAAATTACAGTACAAAAAGGGCTGTATCAAAAATAAGGACATTGTCATTTCGATGAGTACAGTAAAGATAAATCTTCTTCTGAAGTACTCCTGAAACAGATTCCTCGACTTCCGCTCGGAATGACAAATTACTTTTGATACAGCCCCGTTCCTTTTTTCCGGGATTCTTACTATAAGAATCTCCTATTGCATTAAAGCTTAATCTCTTCTTCTTTATTATTGATAAAGGCAAATTCTGTTAAGTGATAAGAAGTTATACCTTTTACTTTTACCCATTGCCCGTACTTAAAAAACCATCTTAGTTGTTTAGACAACAGACCTTTTTTAATGTAAGCTTCTACATAAGGATGTACACAAAGTGTTATTCCTTTTTCTGCTTGCTCGTTCAGGATATAGTTAAGGTTACTTTCAATATCGTCTATCAATATGATACTTGCCTTAATCTCACCAGTTCCGCCACAAGTAGGGCATTTTTCACTGGTTACAATATTCATTTCAGGCCTAACACGCTGTCTGGTAATTTGCACCAGTCCAAACTTACTTGGAGGTAAGATGGTATGTTTGGCTCTGTCATGATTCATTTCGGCTTTAAGATAATCGAAAAGCTCTTTCCGATTAGGGGCTTTGTGCATATCAATAAAATCGATTACCACAATTCCACCCATATCTCTCAACCTCAATTGTCTTGCTATCTCTCTTGCTGCTTCTTTGTTAACCTGTAAAGCATTCTCTTCCTGATTTTCCGGGTTAGCCGTTCTGTTACCACTATTTACATCAATGACATGTAAAGCTTCAGTATGCTCGATAACCAGATAGGCGCCTCCTGCCAGATTTACTGTTTTACCAAAGGAAGACTTAATCTGTTTTTCTATACCAAAGTGTTCAAAAATTGGCTCTTTCCCTTTGTAATGCTTTACGATGCTCTCCATTTCGGGAGAAATCTCATGAATATAAGATCTCACCTCTTCATATAAAGCTGCATCATTAACATAAATATGGGTAAAATCTGCGTTCAGAATATCCCTCAATATAGTTGAGGTTCTTCCCATTTCTCCCAGAATTCTATTAGAAGGACTGGTTTTAGGAATCTTTTTCATAAAAGTTTCCCATTTAGAAACAAGGTCTTGTATATCCTTTTGAATTTCGGCAACACCTTTTTTCTCAGAAACTGTTCTGATAATAATCCCAAACCCTTTAGGTTTAATGCCTTCTACAATCTTTCTTAACCGGGTTCTTTCTGTATTGCTCTTAATCTTTTTAGATATAGAAATTACATCTGAAAAAGGGACAAGAACAACAAAACGGCCCGCTAAAGACAAATCCGAGCTTAACCTGGGTCCTTTGGTAGAAATGGGTTCTTTAGCAATTTGTACCGGAAGCAAAACATCTTTAGATAAAACCCCTGAAATTTTTCCAGATTTATCTATGTCTTCTTCTCTTTTAAATGAGCTTAAGAGATAGTCGTTAAAGTTGCCATTTCTGGCTACTCTAGTTAGTTTTAATAAAGAGAGAACTTGTGGCCCTAAATCCAAATAGTGCAAAAAAGCATCTTTCTCGTAGCCTACATCAACAAACGCAGCATTCAATCCGGGCATGATTTTTTTGATTCGGCCAAGATAAATGTCACCAACAGCATAATTGTTGTTGATTTGTTCTTTGTTGAGTTCTACGAGCTGCTTATCTTGCACTAATGCAATAGTAACCCCGCCTGGGGCCGAATTAATAATTAACTCTTTTACCAACAGCTACTTTTTTAAAAAGATTTATCTGTAAACCTTTTAACCAACAGAGGATTTTTAAATAAACAGAAACGAAATTTGCTCCCTATAGACTTATAGGGAGCAATTTATAATATTTTATATGCTATGAAAGCTTATTTTTTCTTATGTCTGTTTTTTCTTAAACGTTTTTTACGTTTATGGGTAGCCATTTTATGTCTTTTTCTTTTTTTACCGCTTGGCATAATCTTTAATTTTTAAATTATTATTAATTATTTAACTCTTTTATCTTTCTATCTATAAAGGAACTTAATCCCGGATCGCCCGCCAGCTTCTTACTTGCTTCATAAGCTTCGATAGCAGCCGTTTTCATTCCCATATTTTCATAGCTTGTAGCAAGATAAAAATACGCTTCTGGACTTTTACTTACCTCTATTACAGTTTTAAATCTTTCTACCGCTTTTCCAAACTGGCCAGACTTCATAGAGAATAATCCCAGATTCATATTTGCACTTAGGTTTTTAGGGTCTACTTCAACCACTTTCAGCAGCATTTGTATACCCTGCATAGGGTTGTTTGTACCAGATACATACGCTACGCCCAGTCCCGTTTGCGCCTCAAGCCCATCCGCATTAAATTCTAATGCTTTTGTATAAGCATCAATGGCTTTTTGGGTTAAACCCTGGATTGCATTTGTATCCGGAAAATTCTGATATCCTTCTGTAAACCTATCTCCTGCAAGTAACCAACTTTTATAAGATGGTTTCTTTTCTGCAATGGCTTCGTAAGAAAAAGCAGCTGCCGCAGGCTGATTAACATCATCCCATTTCTTGGCAAGTTCTTCTTCTAAGGCTAAAGCGCCATCACCTGAAGATTTTTTTAAAGATTCTTCTACTTTTTGTATATCAGTCAATAAACTTGCGCTAACATTTTGTTTAGCTACAGCAATTACCCCCTCTTTAGAAAAGGAAGAGGTTGACGCTCCGTTAGAACTGGTTTGCTCCTGACCTTCCTGAGCATCTTCCTGCTTTATTAACCCTTTGATGTCAAGACTCAATAATATACCCATTAGCACAACTACTGAACCAACTACTATATATTGTTTTGTCTTCATCTTTTTGTTTTTTTATTAAGCGGTAACCGCTTTTTTGTTTCCTACTTTTACTTTATCAACAAATGCTTTTGCTGGTTTAAAGCTTGGCACAAAATGCTCAGGAATTATTATAGCTGTGTTTTTCGAAATGTTTCTTGCAGTTTTTTCAGCTCTTTTTTTCACTACGAAGCTACCAAATCCTCTTACATAAACATTTTCTCCGTTAATCATCGAGTTCTTCACCACTTTGAAAAATGCCTCAACTGTTTCTTGGACGTCTACTTTCTCGATTCCAGTCTTATTAGCAATTTCCGCAATAATTTCTGCCTTTGTCATGTCTTATATATTCTTTTTTTAATTTTCCTTCCCTTGATTTGGGGATGCAAAAGTATGGGTTTTAGTTGAATAAGGAAAATAAATATCCACTTTTTTTTATTTCAAACGCCTATAAAACAATGCTTAAGCTTTAATGCGATCAATATACCAGTTTAAATGTAATTTTGTGCATGAATTTTTCGGCTGAATTGATAAAATGGTACAATTATAACAAAAGACCACTCCCATGGAGAGAAACCCGTGATCCTTACCTGATTTGGCTATCCGAAATCATCCTGCAGCAGACTCGTGTTGACCAGGGAATGCCCTATTATTTAAGGTTTGCGGAGCGTTTTCCTGATGTCCGCAGCTTTGCCGCTGCCTCGGAGGACGAGATATTAATGCTTTGGCAGGGTCTGGGTTACTATTCGCGTGGCAGGAATATGTTAAAGACTGCCCGAAAAGTGGTAGAGGAATATAGTGGTCGTTTTCCGTCTTCCTATAATGAACTTATTAAATTAACAGGAATAGGTGAATATACCGCAGCAGCTATCTCATCTTTTTCTGCCAATGAACCTAAGGCTGTAGTGGATGGAAATGTATATCGACTTTTATCCAGATACTTCGGTATTTATACTCCTATAAATACAGGAGCGGGTAAAAAAGAATTTCAGGCACTGGCCGATGAATTACTGGATAAAAATAATGCGGGAGAAAACAACCAGGCTATTATAGAATTTGGGGCTTTGCAATGCAAACCTAAGAATCCAAACTGTTTTGACTGTCCTTTATCTTCAAACTGCTATGCCTTTTTGAACAATAAAACGGATAGTCTTCCTGTAAAGATGAAAACGCTCAAGATTAAAGAACGCCACTTTTTTTATTTCGTTATTATAAAGGATAACAAAATATTGATAAGAAGAAGAGATAATTCGGACATCTGGGCGGGTTTACATGACTTTCCCATGATAGAAAGTGAGAGGGCACTGCTTCCTGAGGAGCTATTGCAACATGATATCTTCAACCAATGGTTTCCTTCAGCAGCCACTATTGGCAAAACTTCTGCTCCGATAAAACATATACTTACCCATCAAAGACTTTTCGGAACGTTTATTGAAATAGACTCCATCAAAAGCCATCTTATTGAAAGAAATGGATGGTTCTGGGTAGAAATCAACAAATTAGAGGATTACGCTAAACCCAAATTAATTTTGGCTTTTTTAAAAAACTTCTATAAATTAAAGGAAATTTAATTGCAAGTTATGTCAGGTATTAACAAGGTTATTTTAGTAGGTCACTTGGGAAAAGATCCCGAAGTAAGACATTTAGATGGAAATGTTACGGTAGCAAGCTTCCCCTTAGCTACATCAGAAACGTATAATAAAGACGGTAAAAGAATAGAGCAAACCGAATGGCACAACATCGTCATGTGGCGTGGTTTGGCTGAGGTTGCTTCTAAATACCTCCAAAAAGGTAAGCTGGTATATATTGAAGGAAAACTAAGAACCCGTTCTTTTGAAGACAAAGAAGGCCACAAAAAATATACTACTGAAATAGTGGCTGAAAACTTTACGATGCTGGGCAGAAAGAGTGATTTTGAAAGCAGCTCTAATAGTGGGGGTGCCGACACTGAAAAAACTAATTCTTCTAATACTGATGAAAGTTTAAGTTTGAATCCGGTAGATGATGATTTGCCTTTTTAACCTGTAAATAGAGGTAGTGGAAACTTCCGCATATTGCGCAATAGCCACCACCTGCTATAAGCAGCCTAAGTATTACCCAAGGTAATCTTAAGTTAAGTCATTTATAAACCGAATACTCATCTTACAAATATCTAACAACTCTTTTGGAAGCATATCTTCCTTATAGGGATGGTATGCTCCAAAAACATGGTTGGCAGCAGGTATAATTTCTAACTCAGATACAGGATTAATCTGATGGAACTGTTTTGCTACAGATACGTTCACATTAATATCATTATCACCATGTATAATTAACCAGGGCTGCTTTACGCCACTAGCTGCTGTAATAATATTCAGTTCTTTGGCATGTTGTAAGTAATCATGCAAAAGCACTACATTTAACGGCATATATTCCTTGGTTCGGGCATTAAATGTTTCTATTTTACCTTTTTGCTCCCATTCTTGTTCCTGTTCTTTTTTCCAGAGGCTGGCAAAATCACTAATAGCTGCCCAGGTTATTAACCCATCCACTCTTTGGTCTTTAGCTGTTTGTAGAATACTAATTCCACCTCCTCTACTATGTCCAATCAGAATTATTTTAGCTGCTTTTAGATCACTTTTCACATAGTGCAGTACTTTGTCCAGATCATATAGTTCTTTAATGGGTGTATTATTGGCAAAATCTTCCAGATTGGAAACATCTACGGGGTTTTCGATAGGCACACCACTATGGGAAAAGTTAAACTTCACATAATGGACTCCCTGATCTGCAAAATAACTACCTACCAGATTATGTGCCCCCCAGTCTTTAAAACCTTTAAATCCATGTACAAAAACAGCATAAATA
Source organism: Pseudopedobacter beijingensis (assembly GCF_042678145.1). Taxonomy (NCBI): domain Bacteria; kingdom Pseudomonadati; phylum Bacteroidota; class Sphingobacteriia; order Sphingobacteriales; family Sphingobacteriaceae; genus Pseudopedobacter; species Pseudopedobacter beijingensis. Next base: position 215,027 of record NZ_JBHUDG010000005.1, read on the forward strand.
TTATTCTCTTCTTTGGCTCTGGTGATATCACCCAATATGGTTTTACCATTAAACCCGGCTATCTTAAATTCCATCTTTTTATTATTTTTTTAAAAAATGTTCTTTACGTTGAATCAGGACTGTATCTCCTTCCTGTAAATTTTTATAGAAATCTTCGTTAATAAAATTAGGCCGGTCTAAAGCCATACAGTATGAACTTACCCCCATCTTATTTTTTGAGTAATACAAAGAGTATAATGGTATGGCAAGGGAATTTGCATTTTTGACTTCTATAGGAAGAAATGTTTTAGAAATACACCCACTTAAATACCCAGTAGTTGAAGGAATCCACCTACATTCTATCAAGTGTGTGAAACGACTTACAACTTTGGTCAAACAATCTTCACCTCCTATTATTAGAGGATCAGGTTCCTTATCATCTATTAATAAAGCTATACTGGATGATTGTTTTTCCATCTTACCGGCGGCATAAGGTTCATCCGCTATTGTTGCCGAAAAACTCCCCTGACCATCCAGCGTAATTTTAAACAAAAACTGATCACCCATATCCTGTTTATCCTTTTCAGAAAAAGACTCAGTTAATGCCCTCCTTTTTATAAAATTTGCGACCTCATTCTTAACGACAGATTTCCCATTCTTTGTATAAAGCTCGGCCTTATAAACCTGAATGGTTTTATCTGCTAAAAAAGTCCCACTTAGTGTCTCTAAATCAATCGGCTCGTTTTTCTTACATCCTGCCAAACCAATTGTTAACAGCGCAAGGCAGATGAAATATTTGTTCATTATGATTTTAATTTATTTTTAAAAATAACAAAGTATTTGCACTTTAAAATCAAACAAGGAGTTAAGCTTTCCAATAATTAAAAATATGTAACAGAAGACTTGTTGTACTTTGAGGTTAAATTTATCTTTACAACTTTATTTTACAATATGGCAAGTACTAATTTTTTTAAGAACCGGGACTTCGGTATACTCATCATCAGGGTTGGATTAGGTATCTGTATGGTTATGCATGGCTTACCTAAAATTACAGGCGGCATGGAAAAATGGAAGGCTATTGGCGGGGCCATGAATACAATAGGTATAGATTTCGCACCAACTTTCTGGGGCTTTATGGCTTCTGCTGTAGAAACTTTTGGTGGTTTTCTTTTGGTACTGGGGCTTTTTTTCAGACCGGCCAATGCTTTGTTGGCATTTACCATGTTAATTGCAGCTCTTGTTCATATCAACAAAGGCGAGGGTTTTATGGGAGCTTCCCATGCCATAGAAATTGGCATTGCATTTTTGGGATTGATATTTATAGGTCCTGGGAAATACAGTATAGATAAGAAATAATTACCGGGCTGAGCCGTGATAGATTGGATTATTTCTCTCTCATAAAAACTCATACATCATCATGGTTCAGCTTCCTTTAACTATAGGGCTCCCGGCGGGCAGTTTTCTTTCAAAAACTAAGCGTTGTAGTCCTGCATTTTGTTTACGGCTATTATTTGCCCTATTCACTTACATATTCCAAAATATCTCCTGGCTGGCAATCCAATGCTTTACAAATTGCTTCTAAAGTAGAGAAACGAATTGCTTTTGCCTTTCCTGTCTTTAATATAGAAAGATTGGATAATGTCAAATCAACTCTTTCGGATAGCTCATTAAGAGAAATTTTTCGCTTTGCCATCATCACATCTAAATTTACAATAATTGCCATAGCTTAAATTGTCAAGTCATTTTCGGATTTCATATCTACAGCATTTTGTAGAATCTTCTCAAATATCGCAGCGGCAGTTGCAACTACAGCAGCAACCAAAGTAGCCACCATACAAATACCTAAAAAACCAGCAGGATCGTCTTCCTTACTATGGAATAACCTTATGTAAAGTCCAGCCACTACAATTAAAATACTCAGTACAATTCCGCAATACTTTATGCTTCTTAATGCCTCAACTGAATTTGGAAAGAATATTTTATTTTGACCAATATACCCTAGTAATTTAAATATTTTGTACAGGGCAATAAAATACACCATTGAAGCTGCATACATATACAAAATAAATCCGTCGAAATAAATACTCCACAGATCCAGATTTGTGGCTCTTCCTTCAATTAAAGGGAACCTGATTAAAATGGCAAGTGTTATTATGCCGATAAGCACAACGACTGCCTGCAGAAATATGATTGAAATTCTTTTCATAATGATTTGCATTATCCCATTACAAATATACAACAATTATTTATTGATAAACAATAAATAAAAATCGATTAACAATCAAAACATTTAAGAACAGTCTCCTAGTTTAAATTCTAAAACCAACGACTCTAGCTACTAAGTCCTAACTTATATTTGCAGTATAAAAGACCAAATCTCCTTTCGATTTGACCCTTACCCAGAGATTTGAGCTAGTGGGTTAATCATGGTTCAGCTTTCTCTAATTATAGGGCTCCCGGAGGACAGTTCTCTTTCAAAAATTTGGTAAAAATCAAAGTCAGGTGTTTGCTTGTTCCCTCTCCTTCCGAAATGCTGTGCGACCTGTTTGGATAACTCATCATCTGAAAAGTTTTACCGTATTTTATTAATTCATTAATCATTTGTTCGGCATTATTATAATGCACATTATCGTCACCTGTTCCATGTATCAGTAACAAATTACCTTTCAGGTTTTTAGCATGGGCTATAGGCGATCCCTGTTCAAAAAACTGTCTGTCTTCGGGTAACAGCCCCATGTATCTTTCCTGATAAATGTTATCATAGTTCAACTGGTTATCCACAGCTGCTATAGAAATACCCGTCTGGTAAATATCAGGGTACTGAAACAGCAGGTTAAGCGTAGTAGACCCACCTCCGCTCCAGCCCCAAACTGCCATCCGGTTTTTATCTATAAAATTCCACTTCAATATTTCTTTTGCCGCCATGGCCTGGTCCCTGATATTCTGTATGCCTATATTTTTATAAATAGATTTTCGCCATGTTCTTCCTTTTGGTGCAGGGGTACCCCTACCATCTACAGATATATAAATATATCCATCTGCAGACATATCACCATCGTAAAGCCTGTTTATTCCGGTTCCATATCTATTTTTAACGGTTTGACTGGCGGGCTCTCCATAAACATAAAACAGAACCGGGTATTTTTTATGAGGGTCAAAGTTTTTCGGTTTTACCATCCAGCCGTCCATTTCTACACCATCAACTGTGGTCACTTTAAAGAACTCTACTTTTGGTGCTGACGCAGGCAACTTTGTTTTTTCCTGTTTTATTAATGATTTATGCGCAGGAAGAGAAACAGTCTCACTCATGGGATAATCATTTACACTGGAAAAATAATGTACTGCCAACAATCCGTTGGGTGAAATATCGTAATCGTGAGTCCCTTTTTGGTTCTCTGGACTTAACTTTACCGCATTTGAATTACCGTCTAACGCTATTTTATACAGATAACGTTCGGTCGCATTCAGCGGCGATGCCATAAAATAAATCTGATTGTTTCGGCTATCTACCTTCTTAATAGATAGGATATCAAATTTCTCTTGGGTAATCAGTCGCTCTGTTCCTTTCAGGTCTATAGCGTAAATCTGTCTCCATCCACCTTTTTCGCTTACCCAAATAAACTCTTTGCCGTTATTTATCCAATCCCACCCATCGGGCCCGTCATCGCTCCACCTGTCTTTAGAATCTATCCACGCTGTTTCCTCTTCTTTATGCAAAATTTTGCTTGTTCCGTTACCTACCTCCGCTAAAAATATTCTGGATATGTTTTGTCTTCTATTCAGTTGTTCCAAAATAATTTCGGTATTGGAAACCCATTCCATCCGCGGTATATAATGCTGTTTGGCATCTCCATCTATTTGCATCCATCGGGTTTCTCCTCCACTGGCGGAAACAACTCCTATCCTGCATTTACTGGGGTCTTCGCCTACTACCGGATATTCTACGGGAATGGTAAAAGGATAAAGGGAATCGGTATTATTAATCATCAGATAGTTTTTAATCTGAGTGGCATCTAATTGCCAATAGGCAATGTTTTTTCCATCTGGAGACCATCTAAAGCCATCTCTGCAACCAAACTCTTCTTCATACACCCAATCAAAAGTCCCGTTAATTAGCCTCGTAGTTCCAGAAGTGGTAAGCTGCACCCCTTTTCCGGTTACTATATCTTCTACATAAATATTGTTCTGGTAAACATAGGCTACCTTTTGGGCGTCTGGCGAGAATTTGGCAAACATCAGAGAAGATGCTGTTTTTTTAGCGCCTATTTGCCTTATTTTTTTGGTGCGAATATCATATACCCAGTAATCGCCTTTTGTTTCGTAGCGCCATACTTTTTTGGTATTGGTAAATAACAGTACCTTCTTATTATCTGCGCTTAATGCTATACTGGAAACTCGCAACGGTTGTTGCTCTTGCACTGTTAGCGCTGCCTGAGCTATAAATAGTTTTCTTGATTTTGGATTTTTGGCATTTACTTCATATATCCCGCTGTCGTCTATATCATAAAAATAATTGCCATCTGGCGACCAGGGTAATTTATCATACTGTGCATATAAAACCCCGGGTAAACTCAGCTGCAAAATAATTATAAAAATATACAGGTGTTTCATGTCTTTATTTCGATTTTATTCTTTGGGGTGTATCTTCTCCGTTAATTATTGTTTTTGTTGACAATACGATGAATTTTAACAAGCCGGACATATTTTCTGTATCTAAAAGCGGCCATTCATCTGTTACCTGATGATAGGTGTTGTCTTTATCTATTTCAACGGTACAAAGGGTATGTGCCGGAACGCCTTTATGTGCTAATGGAGCGTTATCGGACCTAAAGAAAAGCTGCTGATTTGGATAAGGGTCCGGAAAAAGTTTATACTTTGTTCCTTCCAGATTTTTTTGCATAATCTTACCTACATCTGAATATTTAAAGCCGGTTATATACGCTGTGTTCTTACCAAATTTAGAAACTTTACCTACCATTTCCAGATTAAACATGGCAACAATCTTGCTGGGATCTACATTTTCGGCAAAGTATGCAGAACCTTTTCCTCCTACCTCTTCTGCGGTAAATGCCACAAAAACTAAAGTCCTGGCATTTTCTTGCTGTGCAGAAAAGTATCTTGCCAGCTGAATGATACTGGTCACTCCAGAAGCATTGTCATCTGCGCCATTTGCAATTGAATCTGTTACCTCTCCTTTTATAATACCAATATGATCGTAATGTGCCGAAAAGAGAATATACTCTTGGGGCTTTGTTTTCCCCGGAATTATCCCTACAATATTCCTTAGCCTGTAGTCTTTGTCATTAGCGTTGTAGAGAAATTCTTGTGAATAGGACGGGAGATTTTCAAAATATTGCAGCCCTGCTTTTTCAAACTCACTAATAATATATTCCGCAGCTTGATTAATTGCAACAGAATCGAATACGCTGCGTCCTCTCATCTCGTCCGAAGAAAGGGCTTTAACAATTTCTTCCAGATTTTTTGGTTTAAAAAAATCGCTGGTTATAGTGGTTTGACCTTTACATGAAACCCATAACAAACAAAACAAGGGGAATAATGTTAAACGGGTGAGGTTATTCATATTGCACCATATTTTATTAGTATAACTCTTAATTTAGTACATGATATAAATCAAAACAATAAAATAGGGGGCTGTATCAAAAATAAAAATGTTGTCATTTCGATGAGTACAGCGAAGAGAAATCTCTTCCCTAAGTACTTCTGAAAGAGATTCCTCGACTACGCTTGGGATGACAAGGTCCTTTTGATACAACCCCTTTGTATTATTTTTTTTAGTTCTTAGTAGCTACCTGATGACGCTTCCGGCATTAAATGTTTCGGTTGCCGAAACAAAGCTTAATTTTCCTTCTGCATTTTCGGCCATCAGAATCATGCCCTGAGACATAATCCCTTTTATTTCTCTGGGCTCCAGATTGACTAAAATACTTACCTGCTGACCTATGATCTCTTCGGGCTGATAAAACTCTGCTATCCCGGATACTACGGTTCTGATATCTAAACCTGTATCAACCTTTAGCTTCAACAGTTTTTTGGTCTTAGCTACTTTGTCGGCTTCCAAGATGATTCCTGTACGAATATCTAGGGCTGTAAACTGATCGAAATTGATGTTTTCTTTTGCCGGAGCTACCTCTACTTTTTTATCTTTCTCATTAGCTTCTTTTTTATCTATCAGCTTTTGTACTTGCTGTGCAATAACATCATCTTCAACTTTTGAAAACAGCAATTGTGCCTCGTTCAGTTGATGTCCCGATTCAAAAACAACCGTATCGTTAAATTTAAACTCTGGTTTCAGATTCAACATCTCAAACATCTTTCTGGCCGATCCCGGTAAAAATGGTTGTAAATGTTTTGCCGCCGCAGCAATAATATGCAAACAGTTATGCAGTACTTCCCGGGCAGCTTCCGAATCTTCTTTATAAGTTTTCCACGGTTCTTTCTCCGTCAGATATTTGTTACCCAATCTGGCAATATCCATAGTACTTGCCAACGCCTGCCTGAATTTATAGGCTTCGAAAGATTTTTCTATCTCTGCTGCATGAAGGGCTAACTCCTGTTCAATAGCACTGTCTTTTAACAGCATAGCCCCATCCGACTGCACCTTGCCCTCATAATATTTATGCATCAGGATCATCACCCTGTTCACAAAATTCCCCAGAATAGCCACCAATTCGTTATTCACCCTTGCCTGATAGTCTTTCCAGGTAAACTCACTATCGCTGGTTTCTGGTGCTATACTTGCCAGGTAATAACGCAATTCATCTACACGCGTAGGAAAATCTTCCAGATATTCATGCATTTCTATGCTCCATCCTCTTGAGGTAGACATCTTATCTCCTTCCAGATTCATGAATTCATTTGCTGGAACATTATCCGGTAAAATAAAATCGCCATGGGCATGCAGCATTACCGGAAACACAATACAATGGAACACTATATTGTCTTTACCAATAAAATGCACCAGTTTAGTTTCTTTATCTTTCCAGTACAACTCCCAATCTTTTCCGTTATCCAGCGCCCATTGTTTGGTTGCCGATATATAACCTATTGGAGCATCAAACCATACATACAAAACTTTTCCGTCTGCGTCTTTAGCAGGAACTTTAATGCCCCAATCTAAATCTCTGGTTACCGCTCTTGGGTGTAAACCACCGTCTAGCCAACTTTTACACTGTCCGTAAACATTGGTTTTCCAATCAGATTTATGACCTTCCAGAATCCACTGTTTCAAATAATCTTCATATTCATTTAAAGGCAGGTACCAGTGTTTTGTTAATTTCTTTACAGGTTTATTTCCTGTTAAAGTAGATACCGGGTTAATCAACTCATCCGGACTCAAAGAAGTACCGCACTTTTCGCACTGATCGCCATAAGCATTATGATCGCCACAATTTGGGCAAGTCCCTTTAATATACCTGTCGGCAAGAAACGCCTGCGCCTCTTCGTCATAATATTGCTCTGAGGACTCTACTTTAAATATATCTTTCTGATCCAGTACCCGGAAAAAATCCTGAGCTGTTTCGTGATGGATAGGCTCACTGGTACGATGATAAATATCAAACGATATACCCAACTTATCAAAACACTCCTTAATTAAAACATGATATTTGTCTATAATAGCTCTGGGTGTAGTATTTTCTTTCATTGCCTGATTGGCAATAGCTGTACCATGCTCATCAGACCCACAAACAAAAACAACTTCCCTTTCTTTTAAACGTAAATATCTGACGTACAAATCTGCGGGAATGTATGCTCCGGCCAGGTGTCCTATATGTTTTGGTCCATTGGCATACGGTAACGCCGCTGTAATAGTATATCTTTTAATTTTACTCTGCTCCAATTTCTATTCAATTTATTGATTTGCAAAGATAGTCGTTAAGTATGAAAAATTTTAGATCATTAGCTATTAGTTGAATAGTTTCGGAGGTAGTCCATATAGTGGTAGATTCAACCTGTTTTCATCTTTGTCTTTGGTTTCGACCTTTAAACATCTTTTTTTATCTTTAGGCATGAAATTCGAAAGGTCTTTATTTCAAAAAGGAAGTTTTAAAGATGCCGATATACAAATCGAATATTGGAAGAGCAAATCATATTCGGAACGCTTAGAGGCTGCTATGGAAATGACCAAGTTAGCATTTGGTTTGGTAGGTCGTGAGTTTCCGAAAATGGAAAAAAAACTATTCTCTATAAATTCGCGTGATGGGAAACATATTCAATGAGGATTTTAAAGAATTTATAACACTCCTGAACACCTATAACATCAAGTATATCCTGGTAGGTGGTTACTCTGTAGTCCTGCATGGTTACCCCCGATCAACGGAAGATATGGATATTTGGGTAGAACAAAGCATCGAAAATTATTGTAACACCAAAATTCAACGCTATGATTCAACCTCCATTTCTAAAAAAGGGTGATAAAATTGCCATTACATGTCCTGCTAAATTCCCACTGGTTTCCATGGAGCAGGCAATTAAGTTGATGGAATCTTGGGGACTAGAAGTTATTATCGGAAAAACAGTGACTTCTCAGTTCCATCAATTTGCGGGTGATGATGATTTTAGAGCTGCTGAAATGCAAACTTTTATTAATGATCCATCTATCAAAGCTATTATTGCTGCCAGAGGCGGGTACGGGAGCGTAAGAATTGTTGACAAAATTGATTTTTCTCCGTTAATGGAAGCCCCCAAATGGATAGTTGGCTTTAGCGACATTACGGTATTTCACTGTCACCTGAATAAACTCGGTTTACAAACCATCCATGGGCAAATGCCTGCAACTATTCCGGATAGCACTGCCGCAGGAGTAGAATCATTAAGAAGGGCTTTATTTGGAGAAGCAATAGATTATGTTTTTGAAAATGCCGAACAATTAAAAGCATTACCCCCAGCCGAGGTTATTGGCGGAAATTTAAGCATCTTACTTTCGGTATTAGGATCTAACAGTGACCCTGATTATGATGGAAAAATTCTCTTCATTGAAGATGTGGGAGAATATTATTATTCTATCGATCGTATGCTCAGAGCCTTAGACAGGGCAGAAAAACTAAAAAACTTAAAGGGGTTAATTATGGGTGGTTTTACCGCTATTAAGGACAACGACATTCCTTTTGGGTTTTCTATTGAAGAAATAGTAAGGGATGTAGTTTCTAAATATGGCTACCCTATAGTCTCAGGATTTCCCGCAGGGCATATTGATGATAACTGGGCTGTGGTATTGGGGAAAGAAAACTAAATGTCTTCGCTAAAATTAGCGAAGACATTTAGAAATGTAATATTAATTTCCCCACCAAACAGGAATATTCAATTCTACGTATTTGGCATTTGGATTATATAAACTTGAGTTTTGCGGTGTAGGGTATCTCAAAGGGATATAGGCCCTAACTGCTCCCGCACTAGATGGTCTGGGAGCTAAAGAAGGAAATTTTGTTCTTCTATAATCATTATAAGCTTCCAGCTGTCCAAACATAGCCACCCATTTTTCAGTCATAATATTCTCCAAGTTTGTATTTGCTACTGAATAATTAGCCACTGGAGATGCGTTTCCTACTCCCTTTGTAACATAATCAACAGAAGCGGAAATAGCATCATTTAAAACAGAAAAAGCATTTAAGTCCCCTTGCTTTTCTAAAATTTCAGCTTCTATAAACTTGGCTTCATAAAAAGTAACGATAGGAAAGTTCTGACTAGTCGCAAAAAAATCACCAATCGTTGAAACACTAGTACTAATTTGCTCTTGAGTTATATCCCCTCCACTATAATCATTTTGAGAATCTTTTGTTAGAAAATAACTAATCCTCGGATCATTTCTGGATTTCAGATAATCAACAAATTTTTTATTAGCAACAATATAACCCTTTCTGGAGTTTTTAAAAGCTCCCCATTGATTTTGTGTACCTCCAACAGCCGTATGGACAGCCTCCAAATTCTCACTATTACTAGAGATACCATTTGTCAAATACTGCAAGACTTTAGCCTCTGTCCCTGCAACTTTACCGGATGTCCTATGTAAATACCTTGCCCTAAGCGTATAGGCGGCTTTAGTCCAAAGACCCATATCTCCTGAAAACATCAAATCATCGTCTTCAGGCTCTACTACATTTGCAGAAGCCGGTTTAGCAAAATCTGCTATAGCTTGTTCAAGAAGTGCATCAATAGAAGCATAAACCGATTTTTGAGAATCGTATACCGGATTTTTCACGCCCTCAGTTAACTTAAATGATTCAGAGTATGGCACATCTCCCCATAAATCGGTTGCAATACCTAAATTCACAGCCATCAATACTCGTCCTATACCTGCGTAATAAGGATTATCGTCTTTAGTTTTATTAATTAACAGATACGCATTTTGCATTGTTCCTGAATACAAGCCTTGCCATGAGTTGTCAAAGTCTCCTGCTGTAATATTATAATTCTGAAATGGGACATACTGATTATCAGTACCAGCCATATGTTGAACTAATATCCCTGACAATCTATTCAACTCTCCCTCAACATTCGCAAATGTATTGACTTGTAAAACGGTCAAAAGAGTTTGAGGTGTGCCATCAACCGGATCATTTGGACTTAAGTATAGCTCATCTCCACTTTTACATCCTATAAACAAGGAAGTAAGTAAAAAAACTATATAAATTATCTTATTTTTCATAATATTTCTTTTTAAAACCCTACTCTTAAATTTATAGAAAATGACTTCGTTCCTGGATTATTATAAAAATCATATCCTGCAAAATTTTGATCAGAGCCAGTAAGACTAGTTTCTGGATCAACACCAATATAATCTGTGAATAACAACAGATTTCTGGCACTAGCCCCAACTTTTATATATTGAATTCCTTTAGATAAGGCTCCTAATTTATCAAATTTATAGGAAAGGTCTACCGACCTCAATCGAACCCATGATCCATCTTGAATACCTAATTCTCCGGCAGTATAATAATTTGTAAAATATGTAAAACCCGAAATCTCAGTAGTATTCTTTTGTCCCGCATTAGGCCCACTCGCATACACACCATCAACAATATAATTCCTATCCCTATCTTCTGTCATCTTAGCTCGCCCTCTATTTATTAAGGTTTGTTGAGTACCTCCCCAGATCTTACCTCCTTGTCTAATATCCCATAGAAATGAGAAAGACCAATTTTTATAGATAAATTGATTGTTAATATTCATCAACCAATCAGGTATTGGGCTCCCCACATTTTGGAGTTCTTCTTCAAACTCTGGAAGCCCTGTAGCAGGATTTATCAACATATTACCATTACCATCTCTCTTGTATGCCGTTGCATACAGCACTCCAAAAGGATTACCCACAATTGCGTAAGATTGGGGGCTAGCAAAGGCACTTCCTATAGACAGCTTTTCTACTCCAGGAGCTAATTCTAAAACGTTACTTTTATTCTTGGACCAGTTTACATTCATGCTCCAACCAAAATCCTTTTTCTTTATAATATCTCCTCTTAAACCAATTTCAATTCCTTTATTTTCCATTTCTCCCACATTACTATAATAGTAAGCATACCCTGTCGCAGGGTCAACAGGTTGAGAAATCAATAGATCTTTAGACTTCTGGTGATAATAAGTCCCATCAAACCCTAATCTATTTTTAAAAAACTGAAGCTCTAACCCCATTTCATAACCTGTATTTCTTTCAGGTTTAAGCCCATCTGCATTCAGTTCTTCATTCATTGAATAACCTACTTGACCTAAATATGGAAAAGAAAAGCCATTAGTCATCCCATCTGCTATAAATGGAGTAGTATAATAGGTTCTATCTGTATAAACATCAGGAGATATACCTACATTTGAGTAAGCAAAGCGCACTTTCCCATAAGATAATATACTATTGGGATCAAGTAAATGGGAGAACACATAAGAAAGATCTGCTTTAGGATAGAAAAATCCTTTGGATTTTTTGCCGAAAGTTGTTGACCATTCATTCCTACCAGTAAGAGTAAGAAAAACAATGCTTCTATAATCAAAAGTTGCATCTAAAAAAACAGCTTTACTATTCCTATATGTCTCTTCGTTACTCACATACAAATCTTTAGCATTTTTAAAATTATAAAATTCTGGAATACTTAAATTTCTGCCTCTACCGAAGTTCTTCAAAAATTGATTATAATTTATATTACCTCCTAAAAGACCTGAAACAGAAAAATCTTTATTTATTTCTGTTTTAAATTTCAACAATAGGTCACTATATACATTTCTAAAATCAACATTAGTTCTCTTAATTTCTCCATAGCCCTCTGAGTTATCATCCCCGTTAGATCCAACAGCATAAATTTGTGTACCTTTTGTAGAATATGCGTCTATTCCTGTTCTCCAAGTCACAGTAAATACATCGTTTAACTTTGCATCTGCATAAACATTACCTGTCACACGATCATTCTCACTTGTATAGGGATTACTCCGAACAGAATACCAAGGATTATCATAAGCCCCATAAAACGTTTTTTGGTTTCCATGCTCATCTATATAATCACTACCATCAAATTCTGCAGGCATACGGAGAAGCCCTAACATTACACCTGCCAAATTAGATCCATTTTGAACATTTCGTACATTAGAGTTTGTATAACCAAAAGTCCCTCCTATAGAAAGAAAATCTGATAACTTAGAGTCTGCAGAAAGCCTTGCCGTATATCTATTCATTTTAGAAAACGGGACTATCCCATTTGAATTAGTACTACCTACCGATAATCTAAATGCTCCTTTTTCATTTCCAGAACTAATAGCTATATTATTATTGAAAGTACTTCCCGTCTGGAAGAAATCTTCCATATTATTAAAGGTTTTTCTATTTGTAGCCAACAAGTCTTCTCCCCAACTATTAGGTTCATCGGAATCATAAACCCCATTTTTACCTTGTCCGTATCTAGATTGCAATTCAGGCAATTTATTTACTTTTTCAAGTTCAGCCGAAGATGAATAAACAACCCCTAATCCCTGTCCAAACTTACCTCTTTTTGTTGTATATACGATTGCACCATTCCCCGCTGCTTGCCCATACAAAGCCGCTGCTGCAGGTCCTTTAAGAACAGTAACTGACTCGATATCTTCTGGATTTATATCTAAAGCTCTATTCCCTAGTTGAACTCCTGCTAGATTTCCATTATAAGGATCGTCCCCAGCAGTAATATTATTTACATCGTTATTAATAGGAACTCCATCTATAACGATTAACGGCTGATTATCTCCAGAAAAAGAAGCTGGACCCCTTAAAATTATTTTTGAAGAAGCACCCGGAGTCCCACTAGACGAGGTTACTTGAACACCCGAAGCTTTAGCTGCCAAGCCTTGAATCACATTTGATTCTCCTGATTTCACTAAGTCATCACCTGAAACAGTAGAATATGAATAACCTATTGATTTTTTAGCTTTGGAGACACCCAAAGCAGTTACTACCACCTCACTTAATTGTTCAGCATCAGAAACCATCTTCACATTTAATGTATTAGATGCCGGAACAGCTAACTCCTGTGTTTTGGTCCCTATAAAAGAAAACACCAAAACAGGATTAGAAGTAGTAATTTTTAGGGAATACTGACCGTTCGCATTGGTTTGCGTACCCGAAGTTGTACCTTTTACAGATACACTCACGCCTGGAAGAGGCAGTCCATCTTCTGCAGCGGTAACCACACCTTTAACAACCCTATCCTGAGCCATTACAGTAGTTACCAATAACAAAACAATGAACAAACTCTGTACAAGTTTTTTCATGTTAAAATAAAAATTAGTTAATATTAGTGTTAATTAATGTTAAATATAGAGATTTATTATGCATACATAAAACTTTTATTATAATTAGTTTGATATTTTCTTAACACACATTCATTCTGTTTTGTTTTCAATTATTTCACCTCATAAACAAGCACTTACAAATCAGTATAATAACCACAAAACCAATTACACTCTTTAAGCAATCTTATAAATATTTGCAAAACAAATAACAAGCCCTTATATTTATAAAAATCATCTATAATACTTTTCGTATGACAATCGTCCAACTCGAATATATCGTAGCAGTAGATACCTATAAAAGTTTTGTAATGGCCGCAGAAAAATGCTTTGTTACACAGCCCACTTTAAGTATGCAGGTACAAAAACTGGAAGAAGTTTTAGGGGTAAAAATATTCGACAGAACCAAACAACCTGTTGTAGCCACAGAAATTGGCAAAGAGATTATAGCACAAGCCAGAAAAACGTTACAGGAATCTTATAAGATCAACGAAATTATTAATGAAAGAAAAGACGAAGTTAGTGGAGATTTAAAAATTGGCGTAATCCCCACCATTGCTCCTTTTCTACTTCCTAAAGTAATTGGTGCCTTTATGAAAGAATATCCAAAGGTAAGGCTATCTATATCAGAGCTCACTACTGAAAACATCGTCCAAAAGCTAAAAAACGGTTTATTGGATTGCGGAATACTGGCTACTCCATTAAGCGAAAACACCATTATTGAGCGACCGGTGTACTACGAAAACTTTGTTTGCTATGCCTCTGAAGAAACAGCTGCCTTTACAAAAAAGACACTTGAGTTTCAAGATCTGAATATAGACGAGCTCTGGCTATTAAACGAAGGACACTGCCTAAGAAATCAGGTGCTTAACCTTTGCAAGTATAAAAAGGCCGACGGACAGCATCTGGATTACAATACCGGCAGTATTGAAACGCTCATTAGAATGGTAGATGTTAATAAAGGAATGACCATACTACCAGAACTCAGTATCCAGGATTTTTCTGTAGAGCAATTGGATAAAGTCAGGTATTTTAGAACACCACAGCCCAGCAGAGAAGTAAGCATTGTTACCCACACCAACTTTATCAAAAGAAAAACCATTGACGCGTTAGAAAAAGAGATCCTCAATAGTATTCCTAAAAGTATGCGGTCTAAAAGTAAGAAGTCTGTAATTGCTATTTAAACTTGTTGATGGTGAATGATGAACTGAAAAACTATAAACGATGAACTAATCCACTTCGGTCTTTAGTTAACTATGAACAATAAACCAGAGAATGATGAACAAACAACAGCAGACAACTAATTGGACACAAACTTTAATCCGATAATAGAGGCAATCAGAGTAGTTATAAAAAACATACGCCAAAAGGTGGCAGGTTCATTAAAAAAGAATATCCCAACCAATACCGTTCCTACAGCACCAATACCTGTCCACACCGCATAGGCAGTTCCAATAGGCAATGTTTTAGTAGCCAGGTACAGCAGTGTCATACTAAACGAAAGGCTAATAAAGAAACCGATTAACCATAATAAAGATTCTGTTCCCGAGGTTTCTTTCGCCTTACCTAAACAAGAAGCAAAACCAATCTCAAAAAGACCACCTATAATTAAATAAACCCAATTCATACTATTTTCAAAAGGCCAAAAGTAAAAAATAAAATTTGAATGATAACTGGAGAACGGTGAACCTAAAACCAAAGAATGAGGAATTATTGAACGATGAACCATAAACTATGAACTATGGACTATGGACTATGGACTATGGACTATGGACTATGGACTATGGACTATGGACTATACCCCCTCCCACAAGCTCCGAAATCGTTTACGTAAAAACACACGCAGCCATTTTTGTTTTGGCTGGCCTATTTGATAACTTTAAGGCCTTAACAATTAACTAAATTAAAATACTTTTTAAAATGAAGCGACCAGTTATTTCTATCCTCAACTCGAGTACCTTCGGCAAACACTTTGCTGCACACATGGAAACCCTGCATGCGTTTGCTGATATACAACATATTGACGTTCCTTCGGATATTGATGCAGATGCTCTTGCAGCACACATTAAAAACTCTGACGGTATTATTGCCAGTGTTACCCCTAAAATTCCAAGAAGAACTTTAGAGCAGTGTAAAAACTTAGTTTTATTAGTTCGTCACGGCATCGGGTGCGATAACGTAGACCTTGAAGCAGCAACAGAGCTGGGTATTATGGTTTCCAGAGTAAAAGGAATTGTTGAAAAAGAAGCTGTAGCAGAATATGCAGTATCTCTGTTAATGGCAGCTTCCAGACAGGTGGTTCAGGGTGCACAAGCCGTTAGAAACAGTGCCTGGGCAACACGTTCCGGCATGATTGGAATGGAGCTGAAAGGAAAAACAATAGGTATCATTGGTTTGGGAAATATCGGTTCTCGCAGTTCCGAAATCCTTTCCAAAGGTTTTGGAGCAAATGTTGTTGCTTCAGACCCTTATATTGATAAAAGTAGATTTGCCGAATTTGGTGCTAAAGAAGTTCCTTTAGACGAACTGATCAGCACTTCAAGTGCCATTTTATTCCATTGTCCGGCAACAGAAGAAACCAAAAGAATGTTAGGAACAGCACAATTTGCCAGTATGCAAAAAGGAGCTGTATTGGTAAACACCTGTCGTGGCGAATTAGTAGATGAAGACGCCCTTTTTGAAGCGTTACAAACCGGGCCTTTAGGAGCTTATGCAACAGACGTGGTAGAAGGCGAACCTATAGACAGCAGTCACCGCCTTACCAAATTAGACAATGTAATTGTTACCCCGCATTTAGGTGGCTATAGCTGGGAGTCTCTTCACGGTATGGGACAAACTTGTGTGGATGATTCTGTGGCTGTATTCCAGAAAAATGGCGTTCCCGGAGAAATGGCCAACCCAGAAGTTTTAGAAAAAGCAAACAGAAGGGTATGGCAATAGCATTAACCATCGATTTGGGTACTACCAACCTTAAAGTTGGTTTAGTAAACGAAGGTGGTGAAATATTGAACTTAAGATCCGTTGCCGTACCTGTTATCAACAGTGCGGCAGGCGGAGCTGAGCATAATCCGGAAGAACTTAAAAAGCTGATCATTGGTTTATCCAAAGAAATGCTTACCCAAAGCAATGTCGCTCATCAGATAGACTATATTGTAAGTTCTACCTACCAATTTGGGCTTATGTTACTGGACGGACAAAAAAAACCCATTACAGGCCTAACCTTATTGGCCGATATCCGGTCGCAAAAAACATTTGATGCTTTCTTAGAGGCTTACGCCGATGTAGACTTATATGCTCAAACCGGTTGTCCGTTAATGAGTCCTTATTTGCTTGCCCGACTGTTTTATTTCTCAACCCATGAAAAAGAGACCTTAAAGCAAGCCAAATATTTTACAGATAGCAAAGCTTTTTTATTTGAATGGCTTACAGGCGAGTTTGTAACAGATATGAGTACAGCGGCCGCCACTCAAATATACAATATACATCAGCAAACCTGGGACGAAACACTTTTAAGCCGACTGGGATTATCCGGTAAACAATTTCCGGAAATTAAAGAAGGCACCAGTTATTTAAGTGCTTTAAAAGAAGAATTAAGAGCAGAACTGGGTTTAAAGTCAGGTGTTAAAGTTTTACTGGGCGTATATGATGGTGCGGCCTTGGGAGTAGGATTAGGCGCTTTAAAACCCGGAGTAGGTATTATTAATGTGGGCACCTCTGCTATGCTAAGAGTTCCCGGTACCCTACCGGCATTTGACAAAAGCGATAACAAACGTATCCAGCCTTATGCGCTCAACAATCAGATTTTTCTAAATGGTGGCGCATTAAATAATGCTGCACTCCCCATAAACTGGTTACGCAATAGCCTGTTTGAGGTGGATGTACAAGATCCAGCAATGCTGGATATTGGTAACGGATCGCCCTTACTTTGTTTTCCTTACCTCACCAGCGAACGCGACTCTAAAACAGGTCCTTATGCTTCCGGTGTTTTCTTTGGCTTACGGCAATACCATAACAAAACAGATATGGCCCGCGCTGTACTCGAAGGGGTAGCCTACTCTATGCGTTACCTTTACGAAGCCCTCAAAGAAAATAATTTAGAGGTTACCGAACTGAGAATGGGTGGCGGTGGTGCACAAATAAAACCCTGGACTCAAATTTTTGCCAATATACTGGGCTTACCAATTCATATCCCTTCCGATGATCAGATTGCATTAATTGGAAGTGCTATGCTTGCTTTTGTTGCTGATGGGAAATATAAAGACATCACTGTTTTAGACGAACAAATGAACAAAAACAGTATCAACATTTATCCAGACAATAAAGTACTGGGTATTCACGATGAGCGTTACCTGTTCTTTAAAAAAGTAAGGGAAACCCTTGCACCTCTATATAAAGAGCATGCTGCTTTGTGTTGATTTTGGTTGAATAGTTAACAACCGTCACTATTATTCGTTATGTTTTTCAGCCATATAATGAGGCTGTCTCATAAACAGGAAGTCATATTGAGCGGAGTCGAAATATGACTTGAATGGCGCTATACAGGCTTCGACTCCGCTCAGCCTGACAAAAAAACACTAAGTTGAGACAGCCCCATTATATATATGATGCTTAAAAGAGCAGATGCTGAAACAAGCTACCATTGACGTTATTTACAAAAAGCTCACAATCAGGCATTTTAGCTCTTACCTCTCCGGCCTCTTGACCGGCCAGGTCAAGTGTTTTTCTCTCAAAAAGGAACCAAAAACTCTCCGCTACGCACAATTCTTTGAAAGATTATACTTAGGCTTAACCTCTGCCAACCGAATTGTGCTGATGCGGAATTTAAGCAGAACGGTTAACCCTGCGTTAGCTTGATTACCGAAATACAATTCAAAAGTCATTTTATATTGATTTATATTACAATATATTCAGCCTCAGCATGACAAAGCTTGTAGTTTATGTCTAAACTATGACTATGAATCGAACTCAACTAACACCTTTTACAACATCGTCTCAGTATGGACGATATGCCTATATAGAGCTTAAGAAATCACACAACGTCCTTTTTTCAAAAGACGTTGCCGGAACAATATGATAATAGAAAACCGTTTATTTATTCAGCAGAATATAATCAGTCATAATCTTGATAGATTCTGACTGAACAAAATCAAACTTATCTTCTTTAGGCTTCTTCTCTCCTTTTACTTTTACTTCTACACCATCCTCAGATGTAGTCGAAGTATCTTTTTTAATCGGTTCTAAACCCCTGTATACCCGTCTTTCGTTCTCTTTTTCCAGATTCTTAGCCTCCTGATCTTCCCTTTGTTTTTTAAGCGCCGCTTCATTCAGTGGTAATGGCTTTTCTTTATCCATATCTTTAAACTCCTGAATATCCTGTAATAAGAATTGGTACTCTTTACTTTCGTCCATTCTCTTATCATGAATTGCTTTCAGGCTTTTAATAGCCGAAGACAGATCTGCCACTTTCTGGTAATTGCTGCTTTTAATTTCATCCCATGGCAAGGCAGATGGTTCCGAACTTTCACCATATTTATCAGCAGGAAAAACAGTCGGGAATTCAATATCCGGAACCACACCTTTATGCTGGGTAGAGCTTCCGCTAATTCTATAGAACTTTCCGGTAGTCAGGTTAATTTGCCCCCCCTTATCACCCAAGGTTGGGTTTATTCTGGACATAGGCAAAGCAGACTGTACCGTTCCTTTTCCGTATGTAGTATTACCTATAATTATTCCTCTGCCATAATCCTGAATAGCACCGGCAAAAATCTCTGAGGCCGAAGCACTGAATCTGTCTACCAGCACAGCTAACGGACCACTCCAGGCTATTTCCGGGTTTTCGTCTTTATTAACTTCTACACGGTTTCTCAAATCTCTTACCTGCACCACCGGACCAGTCGAAATAAACAGTCCAGTCAATTCTATAGCTTCTAACAAAGAGCCGCCGCCGTTAGTTCTCAAATCTATGATCACCCCATCAACCTTTTCTTTTTTCAGGGTATCCAGTAAAAGCTTAACATCTCTGGTGGTAGATTTATAGTTTTTATCACCAGACTGCATCGCTTTCCAGTCCGCATAAAACGCAGGTATTTCTATAATACCATATTTGAATGTTTTTCCGTCTCTAACTTCTGTTTTAATGACTTTTTTAGCCGATTGATCTTCAAGAATAATCTTCTCGCGCACCATAGAAACTATTTTGGGTGCAGCAGAGATATTCTGGTCTTTCGAAAGAATCTTTAAACGTACTATTGTGCCTTTGTTTCCTCTGATTAAAGAGATAGCGTTATCTAATCTCCAGCCAACCACATCTACAAACTCTCCATCTTTTCCCTGAGCTACTGCCACAATTCTATCATCAATTTTCAGTTGCTTGCTTTTATCCGCAGGTCCGCCCGTAACCACACTTTTTATAGTTACAAATTCATTTTCCAATCCTAAAGTAGCACCAATACCTTCCAAAGACCTCGACATATCTATATTGAAATTTGCCGCATTGCTTGGATTGTAGTAATTGGTGTGCGGATCTACAGAATCTGTAAATGCCGACATAATCAGCTGAAAAACATCCTGATTATTTATCTTATTGGATTGCGAAATCAGATTTTCGTAACGCTTTTTCAAAGAGGTTTTTATCTCTTCCTCGTTCTTTCCTGCCAGTTTCAGGTTTAGACAATCGTATTTTACTTTTAAGTTCCAATACTTATTACTCTCCTGCGTATTTTTAAAATAAGGTTGTTTTTCTCTGCTAAACACATAAGACTCCTGCCTGGTAAAGTCAAACTTCATTTTGTTCAGGTATTGAACAGAATACTGCTGACACTCATTGTATCTTTTTTGGTAAACATTAAAAATATAGAAAGGGTAAGAAAGATCTCCTTTTTTCAGATCCTCTCCAAAATTATACCTGAAAGCCTCAAACTCTTCAATATCCGACGCCAGAAAATACAACCTGTTTGGATCCAGATTTTTGATGTATCTGTCAAAAATAAGATTAGATATAGAATCGTTAAGATTTACCTTCTTATACGTATAAGACGTTAAAAGATCTGCAATATCTTTAGCGATAACCCCATGCTGTGGCTCTGGCTTTAAATTGTTTGAACCCGATACTTCTTTATCTATTCGCGGGGTTGCCGCACAGGCAAAAGTAAGTACCAATAAAACTCCCGAAAAAAACTTCTTCAACATAAATTTCAATTTTCCGAACTCTATAGCAGAGAAATACATTTAAAACGTCTTTATAACAAAAATAATGTCTAAAACTAAACAAAAATCGCTAAAGAAAAAGTCTATGGCACTTTCATAACCTACATTTTTTAAAATTTTGTTTTAAAATGATATTCCAGTACATGGTCGATGGTCAATGGTCAATGGTCAATGGTCCATGGTCCATAGTTGCCCTCCTTATTAATTACTAAATATTTTAGTTTTTATTTTTACCTTTATACTGTTTCAGTTTTTTTGTTTTGATTACCAGAGAACCACTAGCAGAGAGAATGCGTCCAAAAACATTGGACGAATATACCGGACAAAAGCACCTTGTTGGCGAGGGAGCGGTATTAAGGAAAGCCATTGAGGCGGGACGGATTCCCAGTATGATTTTTTGGGGTCCTCCGGGTGTGGGTAAAACTACGCTGTCCTTTATTATTTCGGCCAGTCAGGACAGACCCTTTTTCTCGTTAAGTGCTATCAACTCTGGCGTTAAAGACGTTCGGGATGTTATAGAAAAAGCTAAAATGTATAAAAAAGCAGGTCACGCCATTCCTGTTTTATTTATAGATGAGATCCATCGTTTCTCCAAATCGCAACAAGATTCTTTATTAGGTGCAGTAGAAAAAGGATATGTAACCTTAATTGGTGCAACTACCGAAAATCCATCTTTTGAAGTTATATCTGCACTTTTATCCAGGTGTCAGGTTTATATCCTGCAAAACCTTACGGAAGATGATTTGCTGGGCTTACTGGACAGAGCCATCAAAACGGATACTGTTTTACAGGAGAAAGAAATTACGCTCAAAGAGACCGAGGCTTTACTAAGATTATCTGGTGGCGATGGCAGAAAATTACTAAATATTTTCGAACTGCTGGTCAATGCCGCACCTGATGATAAGGTAGAAATAACCAATGAGTTTGTATTGGCCAATGTGCAGCAAAACATGGCGTTGTATGATAAAACAGGCGAACAGCATTATGATATTATCTCTGCTTTTATTAAATCTATCCGAGGAAGTGATCCCAATGCTGCTGTTTATTGGCTTGCCAGAATGATTGAAGGGGGCGAAGACCCTTCTTTTATTGCCCGCAGGCTACTGATTTTAGCTTCGGAAGATATAGGAAATGCCAATCCCAATGCTTTATTACTGGCCAACAACTGCTTTCAATCCGTAAATGTCATTGGCTTCCCAGAATCCAGAATTATTTTATCGCAGACAGTGACTTACCTGGCTAGTTCTGCCAAAAGCAACGCCGCCTATGAAGCCATTAATCAGGCACAGGCTCTGGTAAAACAAACAGGAGATTTACCCGTACCGCTGCACCTGCGTAACGCCCCTACCAAATTGATGAAAGAAATTGGCTACGGCGAAGAATACAAATATGCACATGCTTATGAAGGTAATTTTGTAGAACAGGAATTCTTCCCTCAAAAACTAAGCGGAACTACTTTATACAAACCCCAGAAAAACCCTGCCGAATTAAAGATTCTGGAAAGATTACGGAGTTTGTGGAGTAAAAGGTATAAGTATTAAATGAGAGGGAAGGTTGAACTGGAAAATGATGAACTATTGAACCAGGGGAATGTTGAATTTTTAATGTTTAATGGTAAACAAACACTATTACACTTTATTGACCCAACGCACTACATTTCGACAAGCTCAATGTGACCTGAAGAACGTAATTATAAGACTTCTGGCTTCATCCCCGGAACGTAAGACTCTTTATATCATCACCTTATAGAGATTACTTCGCAGGCTCGTAATGACAAAAACAGGAGCGTCTTTGCGAACGGAGTGAAGCAATCTATTAAACGTTATTCTATATTGAATGTTTAATGATGAATGGTAAACAAACACACTATTACACTTTATTGATCCGGCGCACTACATTTCGACGGGCTCAATGTGACCTGAAAATTAGACCTCTGTCATGTTGAATTTATTTCAGCATCTAATCTCCAACACCTTTATTATCTGTATCTTTTTGATAAGCAAGTGCTATAATAGAGATCCTGAAACAAGTTCAGGAGGACATTTCTTATTGTTATCTGTTACACCACTATCTGGCAGATCTTTCGACTTGTAAACTCGCTCAATGTGAACTGAAGAACCTAACTGTAAGACTTCTGGCTTTCTCCCCAGGACGTAAGGTGTTTTATATCATTACATTATAGAGATTACTTCGCAAGCTCGTAATGACAAAAATAAGAGCGTCTTTGCGAACGGAGTGAAGCAATCTATTAAACGTTATTCTATATTGAATGTTTAATGATGAATGATAAACAAGCAGCTATTGCACTTTATTGATCCGGCGCACTACTTTTCGACGGGCTCAATGTGACCTGAAGTACCTAACTATAAAACTTCTGGCTTACTCCCCAGGACGTAAGATGTTTTATATCATTACATTATAGAAATTACTTCGCAGGCTCGTAATGACAAAAATAAGAGCGTCTTTGCGAACGGAGTGAAGCAATCTATTAAACGTTATTCTATATTGAATGTTTAATGATGAATGGTAAACAAGCAGCTATTACTCTTTATTGACCCAGCGCACTACATTTCGACAAGCTCAATGTGACCTGAAGTACCTAACTATAAAACTTCTGGCTTACTCCCCAGGACGTAAGATGTTTTATATCATTACATTATAGAAATTACTTCGCAGGCTCGTAATGACAAAAATAAGAGCGTCTTTGCGAACGGAGTGAAGCAATCTATTAAACGTTATTCCATATTGAATGTTTAAGGATGAATGATAGACAAGCAGCTATTACACTTTATTGACCCGGCGCACTACATTTCGACAAGCTCAATGTGACCTGAAGAACGTAATTATAAGACTTCTGGCTTCATCCCCGGAACGTAAGACTCTTTATATCATCACCTTATAGAGATTACTTCGCAGGCTCGTAATGACAAAAACAGGAGCGTCTTTGCGAGCGGAGTGAAGCAATCTATTAAACGTTATTCCATATTGAATGTTTAATGATGAATGGTAAACAAGCAGCTATTACTCTTTATTGACCCGGCGCACTACATTTCGACAAGCTCAATGTGACCTGAAGAACCTAACTATAAGACTCCTGGCTTTCTCCCCAAAGCGTAAGTTCTTTTATATCATTACATTATAGAGATTACTTCGCAAGCTCGTAATGACAAAAACAGGAGCGTCTTTGCGAACGGAGTGAAGCAATCTATTAAACGTTATTCTATATTGAATGTTTAATGATGAACTATGGACTATTGACTATGGACTATTGACTATTATGCCCCGTGTCTTTTTAATAAAAAAACCTGAAGCAAGTTTACTACAAAGGCCTCCAACTAACTAACCAACTTCGGCCTTCCGTTTCCTTGCTCCGGTTTTTAGTCTAAACACCTTATCCGCTGATCGTCTGCCGAACTTCGAAAAACAAAAACGACAGACGATAAACGAAAAACAACCTTATTCCTTAACCACTTTTCGGGTAACTACATTTGTTATTCCTTTTAACACAACCAAATACGTACCAGAGGGATAGCCCGCCATAGAAACTGTTTTACTACTTTCCAAAGAAGCGATAGCTAACTGTTGCAATACTTTTCCGGTTACATCCAAAACCAACAATTGCTTAAACGCATCTGTTTCAAAATCTATAGTAAAGGCATCCCTGAAGGGGTTAGGGTAAAGCCGTATCATAGAATCAGGGATTTCAAACGTTAAGCTTCTCTCGCCCAATATTGTTTGCTTACCGTCATGGTCGGTCTGTACCAACCGATAATAGTTTATCCCATTCAGGGGCTGGTTATCAAAAACAACATACACATGGGGTCCATTCCCTTTCCCCGGCTCCCATGTAATGGGGCTATAGTTTACCCCATCTGCACTCCGGTAAATTATAAAAGACTGGTTATTATACTCGCTCAGCGTGTTCCATTCCAGTTTAACTCCGCTATTTTCTACCCTGGCATTAAATCTTCCTAAATGAACAGGAAGCGTCCCACCCTGGTATTCATAAGCTCCCATGTCTATAATACCTCCATTATCATAATCGTATACACGGAGATTACCTGCCAGATCCAGGTCATTCGCCAGATCACCATTGCCTTTATCGGTATAGTCGCCATTGTTTCCTTTATCTATAGCAGGACTCCCATTTGCTAAACTATAATCTCCATTTGCAACATCGGTAAACAAAGGATTGGAATCTATATTATCACCGCCATCGTTACCAAAACTGCTATTCCAAGAAGTACTACTACCACCGCCCTGCACCAAGCTGTGGTAAAACTCTGGGGTACTATTATCATTGAATATATTATTAATCGTTGCACCCCCCACTTTGGTATTACCCCAAATAATACTGTTATAGACTTTAGGAGAAGAAGAACCAAAATTAGACATACCACCACCGACTACATCAGCCGTATTACCACTAAGCGTTACATTCGTCAAAACTGGAGATGAACTAGTATTATGCATCCCTCCGCCATCACTGGCCGTATTACCATTAAGCGTTACATTCGTCAATACAGGGGAAGAACCAGAATTATACATACCTCCGCCATTAGTATTCGCGGTATTACCATTAAGCGTTATATTCGTCAAAACTGGAGATGAGTTCTTATTATTAACAATTCCTCCGCCATTAGTATTCGCGGTATTATTACTGACCACAACATCCGTCAATACAGGGGAAGACTGGTCCCAGTTATACATACCACCACCATTAGTGGTCGCTTCA